>JAMOUE010000063.1 GCA_027068235.1 Deltaproteobacteria bacterium
AAGACGGTTAGAGTGAATCTTGAAAAGGTTGAGCATCTTCTTGAAGACGTTGCAGAGTTGGTTGTACTTCGTTCATCCATGGCCCAGGACAAGAGCCATCTAGAGAATCTTTATTCCAAGTGTGCAGATGAAAGGCTGCTTCCAACAGAGCAGCTTAGGCAACTTAAAGAGATACTTTTAGGCTTTACAGAAAAGGTGTCTGCCCTTGAAAGGATAGTGAATCAGCTTCAAGACGGAGTTATGAGGATAAGGATGCTACCTGTATCCCACCTGTTTAACCGCTTCCCAAGGATGGTTAGAGATATTTCCAAAAAGCTTGGTAAGGATGTGGAGCTGGTTATTAGTGGCGCAGAGACAGCCCTTGATAAACAGATAATGGAGCAGCTTGCAGATCCTCTTCAACACATAATAAGAAATGCAGTTGATCATGGCATTGAATCTCCAGAGGAACGTAAACGCTTTGGAAAACCAGCCAAGGGACGGCTTGCAATAGCAGCCTCTCAGGAAGGAAACTTTGTTGTCATTTCTGTGTCTGATGATGGAAAAGGGCTGGATCGAGATGAGATTGTCAAAAAGGCCAGCAGACTTGGGCTTATTTCGCCAGATAAGATAGCATCTTTGAGTGAAAACCAGATTTATCAACTGATTTTTGCACCAGGTTTTTCCACGGCAGGTGAGGTATCGGATCTATCGGGCAGAGGTGTGGGATTAGACGTGGTGAAGAAGAATGTAGAGCGTGCAGGTGGGTCGGTAGTTGTTCGGTCTGTAAAAGGACAAGGGACTACAATCTTTCTTAGAATTCCTCTTACCTTGGCAATTGTCAGAGGACTTATCGTAAAAGTTGGGCAACAGGCCATGGTCATCCCCGTTGCCAGTGTGTTTGAGACATTTCGTATTAGCAGTAGTGATATCAGTCAAATAGAAGGTTATGAGATAATTTCTAGGCGCCAGGAGACGTTGCCTCTTATCCGCTTGGGTTCCATCTTTAGGGGAACTGGTGCTGACAACAATCAAGAAAAGTTCTTTGGTGTAAGGGTAAGAGCAGGAGATATTGAGGCTTGTCTTGGCGTGGATGCTTTGGTTGGCCAGCAAGAGGTGGTTATAAAGCCCTTGTCAGACTATCTGATGGATCAGCCTGGTTTTGCCGGAGCCACCATCCTTGGCGATGGTTCTATTGCCCTGATATTGGATCTTTCCGCCGTACTTGAAAAATCAAAAGGGTTTATATACAAACGTCAGCGTATCTTAGAGCAGCAAGCCCTCGGAGCAGATTTAGGTGCCGGACATCTACTCCACTGATTGATGGTTAAAAGTGTCATATAAGCGGTCGTTATATTGGTACCTATGTTGGAATTTTTTTGAAAGGCGCCGTAATAGATGATACCTTGTTGCAAGGTCTCAAGAGGACCTAGTTAATCTGCATGTTTTGATGTGCAAAAGACATTTGGCTCAGGAATAGGCAGCATCCTTGAAAGTAATATGCCTGATGCCAGAAAGGCACCAGCTATCATAAAGCCCTGTTCAAACATTCCATAGTCTGCCATCCATCCAATTATTGTAGGCATTGCTCCAGCACCCATGACAAAGGCAAAGGGAATAATCATTGAGATAAGTAGGTTTCTGTCTTTTTCATTGGATATGGCTGACAGGCACGAGAATGCAGCCGGGAAAAAGCAGACTGCAAGAAGGGGTTGTGCGAAAACCACTAGCTTTAAGATAATGCCCTGAGTAATTCCAAGAAAGAATGTTACTGCGCCGGTAAATAGTAGCACCCAACCCATGACACGCCTTGGGCCAAACATATCTGAAAGCAATCCCCCAAGAAGGGCAGTTGCAAGGGTTGAAACCCTGGACAGACTAACTAGATAGTTGGCTGAAAGTTCTGTGTAGCCGTGCTCTGATACAAGATAGATGGGGAGCATGTTGTAGATCCCTATGGTGCTTGTTATGCCTAGGCCAAAAAGAAAGAGCATCAGCCAAAATTCCTTTTTTTTCAAAAACTTGCTACATGCTGTAATGCTAGGTGCAGTCCCTGTGTGATAACCCATATTGGTCTTGACTAAGACAATACATACAGCAAGGCAACACATCGCCATTACTATCATAAGCACATGCCAGTTGTATCTTGTCATGAAGAAAGAGGCTATGACAGGTGCTGAGATAAATGCAAGGTTAGGGGCAAGCTCATGGACCGACATGGCTCGCCCCCAGAAATCCTTGTCAAAAAGTGTGGTTATAGTTGCAATGGCAGATGGTAGATACAAGCCTGTGGCAAGACCAATGCAGACTATTGCAGATATTATGAGGGCAATGTGCCTTGTAAGGCCAAGGATTCCAAGAAATAGGCCGCAGAGCGATACAGAAAGTAAAATTGTTTTTTTATGTCCAAGCCTTTCTGAAACAAATCCTGAAACAAGCTGTGCTGCAAAGTAGCCAACACTCAAAAACAAAAAAAAGCCCGATACCCTTCCTGTACTCAGGTTGAGATCGGTCTTTATTTGAGGGAGCAAAGGGGCAAGGATTATCCTCGAAAGGAAATTCAGATAAAAGATGAATGCCAGGAGTATTAGCTTGCCAACTCCCTTTGGAATCTTGCCAGATGTCCCCTTGTTTTTCCAAATCAAGCCGGTCTTGCCTCCCAAAGTAAAAATACCCGCGGCTGTAGTATGTCTGCCCTTCTTGGTCTGATGTAAAAGGATTCTATCTCAAAATTTTCGATTGAAAAACGCTCAGACACCTTTTCAATCTCCATGCTTAATTCTTCTTGTAACTCATCCATCTCACGCTGAATACGCTCAACCTCTTCCTGGGCCCTTTTAACGTCTTCCTTTTCCCTCATCATCCGGCTTGCGCTTCTTATGCCTCTTCCAGCCCTGGTGGCAGTGGTAGAAGAGAGGGCCTTTCTGCCAAAAAGCGCTCCTAAAATGGCAACTCCAAAGGATACTGCAGTATCTACCCCCCTTGCCGAAACGTCCTCCTTTTCCCTTTCAAGGCGGTCAAGTGCCCGTTCCAAGCGGTCTTCCAGACGTTTATACCGCTTGCCATACTTGGCCTCCAGTTTTTCTATAGCCTGAGCCTTTTTCTCCCTCAAAATATCCATTACCTCTGCCTTGAACTCTTCAATGTCTTGGCCTGGCCTCGATTCTATTTTGAGCTTTTTCACCCTGAAAAGCTCCAGCCGGCTGTTATTGTACAAAAAGTCCTTCCAGGATTTTAAAAATGGGCTTAGTGATTTTGCATTTAGTATTGCAGAAGGAAGAGCTCCATAAACTGCCTTTGATGGAGGCTTTTTAAATAGATCAGCCATTTCTACAGAAAGGGGTTCTGCACGCTCCCATTCTGGTGCGTGGAAGTATTCGTCAAGGGGAATGGAGGCGGATTTGTCTTGGACTATGTCTATGTTTCTTTTGCTATCAAAGAATCTCACCTGGCCAGTGGCTGCAAGATCTGGTGTTAGATAGAACTTTTCTGCCGCAACAGGAGGAATCAGAAAGTATTGAGGTATGGATCTAGGCAGAACAGGTGGCGCAGAGACAGGCTCGGTATCTGATGGATGCGGAAATATCTCATCAGGTGGCGCAGGACTTACAAACGCCTCTTTTTTAGATGGCTGGAGGTCTTGTTCAAGCTCCTTTCCATCCTGTTGTTGTTCAGATAGCCTTTTTATGTTTTCAAGGGTTAGAGGCCCCCTTAGAAAAGACATGACCCAGCGCGTTTGAAAGATCACCGGCCTGTCCAAGTGGACAGAACGCAATAAAAATGTCCTTTTGGGCAGTGAGGAGAGTATCTGGCGGATCTGGGATTCGTCCATTGCAGCAGACGATGCGGATTTGAGTCCGTCAATCACCCTGTTTTGGTCCTGCCTGGTCTGAA
>JAMOUE010000064.1 GCA_027068235.1 Deltaproteobacteria bacterium
AATGTTTTGAATTAGTGTTGATTGGTTTGATTTAGTTAGTGAATGGCTACCTCTGGATAAGATTCACGAAAAGTGAAAGCTGCAATTTTTTCAGTGCTGTCACTGTAAAGCAGAAATTTTGTTCAGCCACTAGGCACATGAGAGAAGGAATCGCAGACGTAATTTTTGATAGATTCAAGGATTATTTGCAAAAAATTACGAATTTTTGATTAAGATAGCAATGTCTTAGAGGTAGCCATATATAACCCCGCCTATTTAGGAGCAATTCTTACTTAACATATCTACTCCCGTTTTGGCTTTTGTCTTGCACTTTTACACGTGTTTTAAGTGCAGGATTTTTGAAGGGGGAAGGTATGATCCGAATCTCTATATTGTGCTTGTGTATATGTGTGATGTGTTTCTTGTTTGTAATGAATGGCGCAGTTATGGCTGGCGGTTCTGAAGCACTGATAGTTGATCACAAGTGCACAAGCCTAGATCAGATACCACAAAGTCTTATAGAAAAGGCCAAAGAAAAATTTAAGATAGCATACGGACATACCTCTCATGGGAGCCAGCTTGTCAGTGGAATGACAGTCCTTGCCGATAAGGATAGCCTTTATGCGTTCAATAGTACGGGGGCAGGGGGAGCACTTGAACTGCACGACTATGCCATGCCTGGTGATCTTGGCCACAATGGTGATACCAGATGGGCAGATGAGACAAGGGATTATCTCAATCAGGCAGAAAACAAAGACATCAACATGATAATATGGTCGTGGTGCGGTGGTGTTTCTGACAATACGGAAGAGGGGATAAAGATTTATCTGGAAACTATGTCGGCACTTGAAAAGGAATTTCCAGATGTAACTTTTGTATATATGACTGGCCATCTGGATGGAACTGGTGAGGAGGGTAACCTTCATGCCAGAAACGAACAGATTAGGCAGTACTGTAGGGCTAATGGAAAGGTACTATTCGACTTTGCAGATATAGAAAGTTACGATCCTGACAACAACTATTTCCTTGACAAGTATGCAGATGACGGATGTTTTTATGACAGCGATGGTGATGGCAGGCCAGATTTTGCCAATTGGGCTGACGAGTGGTGCAATGCCAATCCAGGCCAGTGTTCTACTGTGCGCTGTGCCCATTCCAGGTCTTTGAACTGCGATCAAAAGGGAAGGGCTGTGTGGTGGATGTTGGCAAATCTTGCTGCTAAGAGTAACGAAGACAGTGGAGGAGGAGAGAACGGGATTAGGCGTGGTGATGTAAATGGTGATGGAAACCTTAGCATTGTTGACGCCCTTTTGGTGGCAAGGGCTGCCGTAGGCCTTGGTCAAGGTGGTGTTGACAACGAGATGGCTGATGTGAACTGTGACCAGGTAGTCAGTATCGTGGATGCCCTTCTTATTGCAAGACGCTGTGTGGGACTAGAGACCTTTGGATGGTGTCAAGATTAAATCTTGCTCTGTTTTCATCAAAAGGCGGTACAGCCGGTGGCTACTTTCGACTTCTTTGCTATTTTAGAAGAGACTGCCACGGCCTTTGGCCTCGCAAAAAGTATTGCTTCGCTTGCGTTTGAAATGACTGATGTGACTGACCTTCCTCTATTTTCGCTTCCAGTAATATCCATTTTTTTGTAAGAAAGCTAAGAAACGCCCCTCATTTCTAATTTTGATACCTAAACAATCCTAATTAGTGCCATTGGATTTTCTTGTGGCATAGGTTAAATTCATCAAGTCTTTAAGACATTGTTTAACAACTATTTTTCTGGAGGCATCAATGAACACCACTAAAAACCTCAAAGACAAGGAAAAGGCCCTTTCCATAGCCCTTAACCAGATACAGAAACAGTTTGGCAAGGGCTCTGTCATGCGACTTGGTGACAGAGGTGGTGTCGAGGATATACCTGTTATTTCCACTGGTTGTCTGCCTGTTGATATTGCTACAGGCGTTGGAGGCATACCAAGGGGAAGGATTGTTGAAGTATTTGGACCTGAATCTTCAGGCAAGACAACCCTTGCACTGCACATGATTGCAGAGGCACAGAAACAGGGGGGAGTTGCTGCCTTTGTAGATGCAGAGCATGCCCTCGACCCTGTGTATGCCAAAAAACTTGGTGTAAATACGGATGATCTTTTGATATCTCAGCCAGATTATGGTGAACAGGCCCTTGAAATAGTTGATGCCCTTGTGAGAAGCGGTGCTGTGGATCTGATAGTGATAGACTCTGTGGCAGCACTTGTGCCTAAGGCAGAAATCGAAGGCGATATGGGGGATGCCCACGTTGGCCTTCAGGCCAGGCTCATGTCTCAAGCACTTAGAAAGCTCACAGCCAACTTGAATAAGAGCCAGACGGCCCTTGTCTTCATAAACCAGATTCGTATGAAGATTGGTGTAATGTTTGGAAATCCTGAGACAACAACCGGCGGCAATGCGCTAAAGTTTTACTCAACCATGCGTCTTGACATAAGAAAGATGACTGCCCTAAAAGAGGGACAAGATGTCATTGGAAACAGGACAAAGGTAAAGGTGGTAAAGAACAAGATCGCTCCGCCATTCAAACAGGCAGAATTTGACATCTATTATGGCGAGGGCATTTCAAGGGAAAGTGCTCTTATAGATTTGGCTGTTGCCCTAGACATCATAGACAAGAGTGGAGCCTGGTATTCATACAAGGATGAACGCCTTGGCCAAGGCCGTGAAAACGTACGGCAGTTTTTAAAAGAAAATCCTGAACTTGCTGACGAGATTGAACAGCGCGTTAGAGCGGCATATGGCCTGATACCCAAGAAGGAGACATCAGAAAACAGTGACGAGACCAAGGAGAAGAATGCATGAAAGCCCTTAAAAGCCATGAGATAAGAAAGGCCTTTCTGGACTACTTCAAGGAAAAGGGACATGAGATAGTGCCAAGCTCTTCACTTGTGCCTGCTGACGATCCGAGCCTTCTTTTTACAAATGCTGGCATGGTCCAGTTCAAGAAGGTCTTTCTTGGTGAGGAAAAACGCCCATACAAAAGGGCTGCAACTTGCCAGAAGTGTGTACGGGCTGGAGGAAAACATAACGATCTTGAAAATGTTGGTTACACTGCTCGTCATCACACCTTTTTTGAAATGCTCGGGAATTTTTCTTTTGGAGATTACTTCAAAAAAGAGGCCATAGAGTTTGCCTGGGAGTTTCTAGTGGAAAGGCTTGGGCTTCCTAAAGATAAGTTGTGGGTTACTGTCTTTAGGGAGGATGATGAGGCAGCAGAACTATGGCCAAAACTTACTGGTATCTCTCCAGATAGGGTGGTGCGCCTAGATGAAGAAGACAACTTCTGGGCCATGGGTGATACCGGGCCTTGTGGGCCATGTTCTGAGATACTTATCGATCAGGGAGAAGATGTTGGTTGTAAAAGGCCAGAATGCAAGGTGGGCTGTGACTGTGATCGTTTTCTTGAGATTTGGAATCTGGTCTTTATGCAGTTTTTCAGGGATGAAAAAGGGAACATGTCTCCTTTGCCAGAGCCTTGCATAGATACAGGAATGGGGCTTGAGAGGATTACAGCAGTATGTCAAGGCAAACTCAACAACTTTGATACGGATATCTTTGAGAACATCATGCGGCTTCTTGGAGAATTATCTGGCAAGAAGTACGGAAGTTCTGAAATGACAGACGTTGCCATGAGGGTCATTGCCGATCACTCGCGTGCCTCTGCCTTTCTCATTGCAGATGGGGTGATTCCTTCCAATGAGGGACGTGGTTACGTCCTTAGGAGGATTATAAGAAGGGCTGTGCGATATGGAAGGGTCCTTGGACTCAGGGAAAAGTTCATGAAAAAGACTGCCTTTCAAGTAGTGGAAGACATGTCAGGCGTATATCCTGAGCTTGAA
>JAMOUE010000065.1 GCA_027068235.1 Deltaproteobacteria bacterium
ACAGAATAACGGTATATGTCAAGGCGCTTGCGCGCAATTCCAGCCCGTGTTTGGCAAAACCTGAAAGGACAAGACAGATAATCCTTAGGACGCTTTTTATAGCATAAGATAAGCCATTACCTTCATCTGGAGGGGTATCCTGCCAAACCCATTGTCTGAAACTTAAAAGCCAAGCCATACTATTCCTCTAAAAAAACGGTAGGGGTTAGTCCTTTCCTCTCACTTTCTAACTTCTACCTTGTATTGGCTATCTCTAAAAACTGCCTTTTTATCAAATTGGCTGCGTTATGATCAAAAAATAATCCACGAAATATCAATAAATGTCTGCCGGTTATTTTCTTTGCACGCCTTGCCCTTGAACAAAAAATCCCAATTTTTAGAGGTAGCCCATCGTTGACGAACCTGCAAACTGGATAAGTCCAGACTTGTTGGTCTATTTATAAGTTTGATTTATATATACTTAGGCCCATAAGGGCAAGAATCTTATTTGATGGCATATTTTATGACTGAATCAGCACATCTTAGTTTTATACATGCAGCCGATTTTCATCTAGGTAGCCCCTTCAAGGGTATTGGCAGGCTTGCTCCCCACGCCGCCTCTTTCTTGGCAGAGGCAACCTACAAGGCCTTTGATAATTTGATAAACGAGGCAGTGGAAAGAAATGTAGATTTTGTCTTGTGTGCAGGAGACCTTTTGGATCTGGAAGACAGAAACCTTAGGGCACTTTTGCATCTAAGACGTGGTTTCAAAAGACTTCAAGAACATGGTATCAGGGTTTATGTGGTTCATGGCAACCACGACCCTTATGAGATTATGTCAAAGTCAGTTGAATTTCCTGAAAACGTATTTGTGTTTCCTCCAAGGCAAGAAGAGTGGATTCAAACCTTTGGCAGAAATGGCATGCCTGTATCAATCTGGGGTGCAAGTTTTAAGAAAAAGGCAGAAAAGAGAAATCTTGTCAGACTTGTTCCAGCCCTTTCTGCAGAAGGCTACAAAATAGGGCTTCTTCACTGTACGGTTGGCAGTGGTGGGGGCCATGATCCCTATGCTCCATGCCAGGTTTCTGATCTAAGGGCAGGTAGATGCGACTATTGGGCACTTGGCCATATTCATAAAAAGAATGTGGTGTCTTCTCAGCCACTTGCAGTCTATTCGGGTAATATTCAAGGAAGAAGTTTCAAGGAACAAGGGCCAAGGGGTTGCTTTGTAGTTGAGGTAAGAGAGGATGCAGAATCGTCATGCACCTTTTTTGAGACCTGCGTTGTGAAATGGCATGAAGAATCTGTGGATGTTTCTCATATATCAACCTTGGCAGAACTCATGGATAAGATGTATGAAAGGGTTAATGGGCTTAGAGCCGCATCGGAGCCATGCGGGCTCATCTGTAGGATAAGGCTTGAGGGAATCTGTTCCTTTCATGAAAGCATATATGCGAATGATAGTCTTGATCAGCTTACAGAAGAATTAAATGCATGTTTTGACAACCAATCTCCCCTTCTTCTTGTTGCAGGTATAGAGAATCACTCTATTCCTGCCACCGATATGGAAAAAAGGAAAAAAGCAGGTGACCTTGTATCATATGTCCTTAGGGAGGCAGACAGGCTGGAGATTGACCCTAACAAGTTAACAGGCTCTGAAGGTCCTTTGGCCCAACTTTTTCAAAACAGGCGATTTGCCAAGTTTGGTATAGCACTTGACGAAGATGATGCAAAACAGATCGTTCTTGCTGCTCAACATCTTCTTCTCCATCTCCTTGAGCATCCGGACAAATGAGAATCGAAAGGATAGAAATAGATGCCTTTGGTCTTCTAAAGAGTAAGGCAATAGGTCCTTTCTCCAAGGGGCTCACGGTCATTCTTGGAGGTAATGAGGCTGGAAAATCCACCATTTTATCCTTTATTCACACCATGTTTTTTGGCTTTCCTGATCGTCGAAGGAGTCATAAAAGCTATGAGCCTCCTGAGCCAGGCAGTTATGGAGGGCATATTTTACTCTCTTCTGATGGCGGGGATAAGTTGGTTGTTGAACGTAAGAGAAGATTTGATGGAATAAAGAGTCACCGGCAGTCTACAAGGATCTACCTGACAGATGACGGCAATATTTTGTCAGAAGCTGCGCTTCAGAAGTATTTTGGCAGTATAACACGGCAGCTTTATGAAAATGTATTTGGTTTCAGTTTGGATGAGTTGCAAGGTTTTGAAAGTTTAAACGCCTCAGAGATAAAGGATGCCATTTACGGTGCCGGCTTTGGTACAGCACTTCTTGCCGTTCCCAAGACAAGAAAGAACCTTGAAAAGCAACTTAGTGGACTTTTTAAACCCTCAGGACAAAAACAGGAGATAAACAAACTTCTTTCTAGACTGGAAGATTTAAAGTCAAGGCTGAGGAATGCCAAAAGTCAGCTGGATCAGTATGAGATGTGCAAAAAGGAGATAAAAGAGTCTGAGGATGCCCTAAAAACCGTTGAAAAAGATCTGAAGGAGGTTGGTTTAAAGCTTCAAAGGCTCAGACACATGATATCGTCTTGGGAAGAGTACACTGAGCTTTTGCACCTTAAGGAGCGGATCAAGGAGGGGGAATCGTATTTGGGCACAAAGGTCCCTGAGAAAGAGGATCTGTGGAAGGCAAGGGCCTTTATGTCAGAGAAAGAGGAGGCCTCTAGGCTTCTTGAGCAAAAAGAGTCTGAGCTTTCAAGGGTGAGGATGCAGATAGACGGCATAAGGTTTAATAAAAATGTGGTGCAAAAGGCTGGTGAGATTAAGGAGCTTTTGTCAAAAAGACATCTTTTTGCAAGCATTCAACAAGAAATCATTAGGAATAAGCAGCAACGTGAAGACCTGCAGGCCAGGATACGAGAAGGTCTCTTGGAGCTTGGAGAGGGGTGGAGTGAGGAAAGAATAAAGGGGCTTGATACAGGTGCAAGTGCAAAGGCCGAGATTAAGGAGTTTAAAAGAAGGTTTGACAAGCTTGATGTTGAAAAGGCGTTACTTTTAAGGGAAAGAGGCCTAAGACAAGATGACTTAAAACGGCTTTGTACCAAAAAAGAGCAACTGTCCAAAGAGAAGAAAGAGGTATCAAAAGCCCTTGGCCAGTTTCACGAAAATCATCTCGAAGAGGCAACCACTGCTTTACAAAGGGCTGAGGCCATATTGGAAGAGTTGTTGGCTTTAAAAGGTGACAGTGAGCTTATTGCCCAAAGCATTGAGGCAGAAATAAGCGAACTTGGCATGGATAGTGGCCTTGAGGGGTTGTCGAACCTTGATTATGAGACATTTGTCAGAAATGGAGAAAGACTCCTGGAAGAGTATGGAAAAACTTCTCAGAGCTTGCATGTGTTGTCTAGTCGTCTTGAACAAGAAGAGGATGATCTTTCTCACCTGAACCATCTCCTTTTAGAGAAAAAAGAAAAGATTGAAAAGATTGATTCAGAGCTCGATCTTGAAAAGGAAGAGATACATGAGCTTGCAGCCTTGGTAGAGTCCCTTTCAGGAGCCATTCCTTTAAGGCATCAGTTAAAATCAACACTGAATGCCTATGACTCTGAACTACACAAGTTTGGAAGACGGCTTAGAGAGCTTGATAGTAGTATAACCTTTTGGCAACGTCTCGAAAAAGTAGGTATTTTTTTATATTTGGCAGGTGGTAGCTTGATTCTTTTATATCTTTCTTCATGGAATGGCTTTCATCTTCCTTACAATAAATATCTTTGCGGACTTGGCGTCTTTTTTCTTATGTCAGCTCCAATTACAAGGGTTTTGGCACGTAAGAAGAGCGAGTTGCTTTTT
>JAMOUE010000066.1 GCA_027068235.1 Deltaproteobacteria bacterium
CTGCCTCCCGTAGGAGTCTGGCCCGTGTTTCAGTGCCAGTGTGGCGGATCATCCTCTCAGACCCGCTACCCATCGTCGCCTTGGTGAGCCGTTACCTCACCAACTAGCTAATGGGACGCAGGCTCATCCCCAAGCGGTAGCTTCCATGGAGAGGCCACCTTTGATCAACAGGATCCCTCCTGCTGATATTATCCGGTATTAGCCCCGCTTTCGCGAGGTTATCCCAGACTCAGGGGCAGATTACCTACGCGTTACTCACCCGTTCGCCACTTTACTCTTCCACCCGAAGGCGGAATTTCTCGTACGACTTGCATGTGTTAGGCACGCCGCCAGCGTTCATTCTGAGCCAGGATCAAACCCTCAAGTTTAAATTGTAAGGCCGATTAAATCGGCAACTTGAGTTTGATTTCTTTGAACCCGACAGACGCTATTCAGTTTTCAAAGATCGGCTTTTCAAAAGAGCGATATTAAGTTTAAGCATTTAATTTTTTCTTGTCAACCCCTGATGTCCCATTTTGAAGGCAGCATTTTATTTGGCCTACCTGATGCCTTGTTAGCCGCCCTCAACTGGTCCATCCCGTTGAGGCTCGAGATATATAGCCTACCTTTTTCATCCGCGCAAGAAAAATTTTCATTTTTTTTGAATTTTTCTCGCGCGCCACACATAACTCATTGAATTTATTGAATACCTTTGACATCTTCATTTTTATCATGCCCTACAGCACTTTTCCCAACAGCCCCAGCATCAGCTTTGTAACCACATGCCTTATTTCCACAGTAAAGACTCCCCTTTGATCGGGCCCCACTTTTCTCCAACAGAAAATCAGCGCCACATGCTGGACATTTTATAGGTACAGGCTTATCCCATACCGCATAATCGCACTCAGGGTACTTACTACAGCCATAAAAGACCTTTCCACGTCTAGAACTCTTCTGTACCACTTCTCCTGAACAATCTTTTTTAGGACATTTCACACCGGTTGGTATAGGCATTGTAAATTTACAATCTGGATAAGAGGAACAAGCCAGAAACTCTCCATAACGCCCTCGTTTTTTGATCATGGGAGCGCCGCACTTTTTGCATTTAAAATCAGTTTCAGCCTCTGTCTCGGTAACTATTTCAATAGAACCATCAGATGCCCTGGTAAAATTCTTGGTATTCTTACAATCTGGATAGGAAGAACAAGCAAGAAACTCTCCTGTTCGCCCATATCGTATAACCATATTTGAACCACACTGGTCACACTTGACGTTAGTAGCCACCCCTTTTGCCTTAACGGACTCCATATTCTCTTTGGCAGCCTCGAGCCTCTGGGAAAAGGTAGAATAAAAACGCCTTAAAAGCTCCACCCATGATACTGCCCCTTCCTCTACTCTATCCAGACCCTGCTCCATTTCAGCAGTAAAGGCGGTATCAAGGATTTCAGGGAAATGAGCGGTGAGCAAATCCGTAACCAGAAATCCAAGCTCCGTTGGCACAAACCTTCTGTTCTCAAGCCTAACGTAATTCTTGTCCTGGATTGTAGATAATATGGCAGCATAGGTGCTTGGACGACCAATACCCTTTTCTTCCAAGGCCTTGATCAGGCTCGCTTCACTATAGCGAGGCGGTGGCTGGGTAAAGTGCTGCTTAGGCTCCAACGCTAAAAGCTCAAGCAACGCCCCTGGTTCCACTGGGGGAAGAATCTTATCCTCTCCCTCCATACCGGCGTCTTTGCCATAAACCTTCAAAAAACCCTCAAACTTCAAGATACTACCTACTGTTCTTAGGACATAGCCCGCTGCTTCTATATCAACAGTAGTCTGATCGTACTTGGCAGGCGCCATTTGACATGCCACAAATCTTTTCCAGATAAGCGTATACAACTTAAGAAGATCTTTCTCTAAAAAAGAGGCCAAACTCTCTGGTGTACGCTTAACAGATGTTGGCCTTATGGCCTCATGGGCATCTTGAATCATCTTACCCTTTTTATAATGACGCGCCTTTGTGGGAAGATATTCCTTTCCAAAACTCTCTGCCACAAAGTCTCGTGCCTGTTTTATTGCCTCATCTGAAAGTCTGACAGAATCTGTTCTCATATAGGTAATAAGACCAACCGGCCCTTCCTCACCAAGCTCTATACCCTCATAAAGACGTTGGGCAAGCATCATGGTCTTCTTTGCAGAAAAACCCAATTGTCTTGCTGCTGCTTGTTGTAAGGTACTGGTAATAAATGGTGGAGGTGGATTCTTCTTTCTCTCAACCTTTTTTACATTTTTTACTTTAAAAGTCGCCTTTTCAAGCTCTTGAACAATCTCTTTGGCCTGTTTTTCATTTTCAATCTTAAGTTTCTTTCCAGACTTTGAAACAACCTTTGCCTCAAAGGGCGGAGGCTCTTTCGCCTTCAGCTTGGCAGTTATAGACCAGTACTCCTCTGGGACAAATTTTTGAATCTCCCTCTCCCTATCGCAAACAAGCCTCACAGCCACAGACTGAACACGACCTGCAGACAACCCTTGGCGTACCTTTTCCCACAGTAGAGGAGAGAGCTCATATCCAACTAACCTATCCAATATGCGTCTGGCCTGCTGAGATTCAAAACGATTTTTGTTTAGCGTTGTGGGAGAGCTAAGTGCCTCAAGAATAGCACGTCTGGTAAGTTCGTTGAAAAGGACCCTGTGAAAACGCTGTCCATTGCTCTTTTTCCCTTTTTGAAGCTCTTCAGCTATATGCCATGCAATTGCCTCGCCTTCCCTGTCAGGGTCTGGAGCCAAATAGACGTCTTTTACCCTGGATGCTGCTGACTTTAGCTGTTTTAGCACCTTCCCCTTACCACGAATCACTACATATTCGGGCTTAAAGTCTTTACTTTTGTCAACACCAAGCCTCTTGGGGGGCAAATCCTTGACATGCCCAACCGAGGCCATCACCTCATAGTCTCCACCAAGATACCTTTTAAGAGTCCTTACCTTTGTAGGTGACTCTACGATTACAAGTCCTTTCTTCATGATATCTTTCTACTCAACTCTTTATTTTAAAGAATAAATCCCACTACCAAGTGCCACTGCAATATCCATTAGCTCTAGCTCCGTCAATATGGAGGTAACCTTTGAAACCGGCAGTGAACATGCATACGCTATTTCATCAATATGTTGAGGACCAGACTTGAGTTTGTCAACTACAACAGAAACCTCATCACTCAACTCCGTTCCAGGCGACATACCATAAGACAACTCCTTGCCACTCCTGCAAACCTTGTTCCCATCAAGAAAATCAAGATTCAAAACCTCTGCCACATCCTGCCACGACTCCACCAAGTATGCGCCTTCCTTAATCAACTTATGACATCCTTTACTGCCGTAAGAAAATACACTACCAGGCACAGCCATAACTTCGCGTCCCTGTTCCAGTGCCAAATAGGCAGTTATAAGAGAACCGCTTCTAAGTCCTGCCTCAATCACAATCACCCCAAGGCTAAGCCCGCTGATAATTCTGTTACGCCGTGGGAAATTACCAGGTTCAGCCTTCACTCCTGGAAAAAATTCTGTAATGACTGCACCCTTAACGCCAATCTTTTTTGCAAGGGAAATATTCTTAACAGGATAGCCAACATCAATGCCACATCCCTTAACGGCAACAGTGACCCCGCCGTTCTCCACTGCAGTCCTATGGGCACAACTGTCAATGCCAAGGGCCAATCCAGACACTATAGTCACACCATTTGCAGCAAGGCCCTTTGCAATCATAGAACACACCTTGCGCCCATAAGTTGACGCCTTTCTTGAACCTACGATTGCCA
>JAMOUE010000067.1 GCA_027068235.1 Deltaproteobacteria bacterium
GTTGCTGCGGATAGTGGTGATTATTCTGAGGTAGATGGAATTTGGTTACCAGGGTAAACGGATAAATGAAATCCACCTTTGTTCTAGGGCAAATTGAGGGCGTAGTTGTTAAAAGGCTCAAAAAACACCTAGATTATAGGGGGTGGTTGTGTGAGCTTTTTAGGGCCGATGAGATTCCTCAAGACATACTTCCTCAAATGTCCTACTGTTCCCTGACGTATCCAGGAGTTACTAGAGGTCCCCATGCCCATCGGTATCAAACCGACTTGTTTTGTTTTGTGGGACCTGGAAATTTTGAGATAAGGCTGTGGGATAATAGGTCTGATTCGTCAACATTTAAAAATATGCTAAAATTATATGGAGGAGCAGACAGCCCTCTATGTGTTATAGTGCCCCCTGGCGTTGTACATGGATATAAGGTAATAGGTACAGAGCCTGGCATTGTATTTAACAGCCCAAACAAACTTTATGGTGGATATGGGCGAAAAGATGAAATTGACGAGATTAGATACGAAAACCTTAAGGATTCACCCTTTGATTTTGATGGGTAACTACTTGTTATAGCAAGGGAATGAACCCTAACCTGCAGCACATAAAAGACTTTTTGGCCAAACTCAATCTCCCCTGTCTTTTGATTGATCAATCCAACAATATTTTGTACTCCTCGACCTCTTTAGGAAATGGGAAAGAGCCTGACATACTCAGGTCATATCAACCCCTTTTGGATAACCTTGTGAAAAAGTTGGACGATGATGGCCTGTTAAAAGACAAAAAAGATACCTCTTTCACGTTTGAAGTAGATCCCGATAAATTTGGGATAGGCCCATTTATTAATTGTCATTTTGTTCCTATTAGAGGTAGTGACGATAATACCTACTTTTTGCTTTTTTTTTCAGATGCAACTTGTATAACCCTGCTGGATCATCTGCCTATAGTTAGTCTCTACTCTCCAACTCACGATATATTAAATATCAAATTTGCTACTTCAGGCCTTGAAAAATGGACAGGTCTTTCTCTGGAAAAGTTTTTGGAGGATAGGGATACATTCAGGTTGCTTATTCATCCTGAAGACAGGGCAAGGGTATGCTCCTTTTTGGAAAATGTTGGCACAAATCCCTCAGAAGGCGACATAGAGATATCTTATCGATTGACCCATACCGACGGTAGTTATAGGTGGGTGGAACACAAGATAATTTTTACCGATGAGACGGCAGATAACGGTTCTTGTTTCTCCATGTTAAGGGACATCACAACGCAGAAAGAGCTGGAGTTTGCACTTTCAAAGGCAGAAGAACGATGCCGTCTGTTTTTTGAAAAGGGTCCCTTAGGTTTTTTGTGCATAAATAAAAATGGAATAATTGTTGATTGTAACAACAGATTGGCGGAATTGATAGGAGTCTCCAGGGATGAACTTATTGGCCTCAACTCTCTTTCTTCTGCCAATCCAACTTTTCGTGATTGGGCTAGAGAGGTACTTAGAGGTAAAGAGATTAAATTTAGTGGAAAGTATGTTGCCGAATCTACCCAAAAACAACTTTTTATATCTTTAATAGGTTTTCCTTTAAAAAACGATGACGGGGTTGTGATAGGTGCCTATGCCTTAATTGAAGACTTGAGTAGCAAGCAAGAGCTTGAACAAAAACTCATTGAACAGCGTGACTTTAACAAACTGATAATTGAAACGGCTGAGGTCTTGGTTGCGGAAATACTCATGGATGGCACCATCTTCAACGTAAATACGGTTTTTGCCAATATGTTGGGTAAATCCCAGAAAGAACTTATAGGAATGTCCTTTTCATCTCTATTGCATTTCTGGGAAGATGAGTTGGAAAAACTTATGTCAGGTGCCAACAGAGATAGTGATGGTAGGTTTGAGGCCTATATTTCCGATGGAAAAGGAAGAAAACGGTTAATATCATGGAAGATTAGTCCTTATCTTTCGTCAAGTGAAGGTGGTGAAACCCATTTTCTGGTGGTTGGCACCGATATCACATCTCAAAGGCAACTTAGGGAAAAGTTGCGAGAAGTTCAGAAAATGGAGGCCATAGGCAGATTGGCAGGGGGAGTGGCACATGATTTTAATAATCAGCTTACTGCCATAATGGGTTATTGTCAGATGCTGCTTATGGAAATGGACCCCAAGTCAGACTCCTACCGAAAGCTTAAGATCATAAACAAAGCGGCAAAAAGGGCTGCAGAGACCACCAATCAGCTTTTAGCTTTTAGCAGGAAGCAAACGCTTAAACCAGAAAGAATCTCTCTTAATAAGTCTGTAAAAGAGGCATGTAACTTTTTCAGAAGGCTTCTTGGCGAAGAGATTATGGTTGAGTTTAACCCTGGGCAGGAAGACTGTACCATTGAGGTGGATCCAGGGCGGTTTTTACAGATCTTTCTCAACCTTGCACTAAATTCACGTGATGCCCTTAATGGAAAAGGAAAAATAGTTGTCACCACTACGGTATCAAGGAATAAAAAGGCCCTTCAACGATTAAAGGACGATGTTGATAAGGTTGCTATTATTACCTTTGAAGATGATGGGGCCGGCATGGAAAAAGAGGTGCTTGAAAGGGCCTTTGAACCATTTTTCACTACCAAGCCACTTGGGCAAGGAACTGGATTGGGGCTTGCCATGATTTATGGCACCGTCAAGCAGAGTAGGGGCGATATAACCTTAGAAAGTGCACCAGGAAAGGGAACAAAGGTTTCAATATTTTTACCTGCCATTGAATCAAAGGATAGATACAAAACCTCTATAAAGAGATTGGGCCTGGACAAGCAGCTTGGAGGACGTGGGAAGTTAGTCTTTTTATTGGAAGATGAGCCCATAGTCAGATCGACTATGATAGACTATTTGAAAAAACTTGACTTTTCAGTAAGACACTTCTCTAATCCAAATGAACTTGAATCTTTTTTGTCCGATTATAATGGTCCAGAACCTGCAATCTTTATTACAGATGTAGTTATGCCAGGGAAAGATGGATTAGAGATGGCCCAAGCCGTGAAAGAACGATTCCCTAATATTAAGATTGTGTTTATGTCAGGCTACAGTGAACAGGTACTGGAAAAAAAAGGACATATTTTAAATGTAGGGATGTTCCTGCAGAAACCATTTACCATTCGAGAACTCGAAGAGGTCCTCTATCATTTAATCAAATGATCTTAGTCTAGATTCATAGACATCAACATCGATTGACATATTATCATAGGGTAGATTAATTTCTGTGGGTCAGCTTTTTTATAGAATTTTAGATAAGGTAAAAAGAAGAGAGCATGAAAAAAAAGGAAGTCTATTTAGATAAATTTCACTGTAAGGGATGTGGGGCCTGCGAAGAAGTGGCACCCAAGGCATTTAAGCTTGATGAAAGTGAGAAAGCCGATTTTTTGGGAGAAGATAAGGCAAGCCTAGATGAGATAGAAATGGCAGCCACCATCTGTCCAACCAAATGTATTGAAATAATTGATCAATAAATGCGTACTAAAATTTCCAGAATAGTAATATAATATGGTTTTTCGATTCATCTAATTCATCTGGTCTCCGTATCAAGGCATGTGAGGCTAGAGACAGTTTTTTTGTGATGACAAAGGGAAGGAACATAATTTTATGGATATTGACAGTGCCACAAAGAATGGAAGTATAATAAGTTTTCTAGACTGGCTCGGTCAAATAACTCTAAAGGTTATTGGCGAGTTGGGCGCTGTTGCTATTTTCTTTGTTCACGGATTTGCGCTAATTTTTTCTTATCCTTTTCAGTTTAGAAAGATAATCCAGCAAGTCTAC
>JAMOUE010000068.1 GCA_027068235.1 Deltaproteobacteria bacterium
TTATGAATGATACTTTCTAACTCAATTTTGAATAGATGCCCTTGTGTATTTTTGATTGGAGGTGGCTTTGGTTTCATGGCTAAAATTGCAAGAAAATATGTCCTTTCCTAACCTTTTCCTGCAAACAAACTACCACTTTTTTAACAAAAAAGCTAGTTATTTTCGTAAGTTAAAGGGTTTTTCAGGGACGACTAACTAACGAAGAGGCCTTGACAACTTGTCTTTTTCTGGCCTGGTAGAATAAGAAAAGGAAATGGAAATTGTCGAATCTCTTTTCTTCAGTGCAACCTCCAAAACCAGCTACTGTTTCACTAGGCCAGAAAAAGATTGTCAAGGCCTGAAGCGGAACCATAATCGCTTTTAGATCGAAAAACAGGCGGCCCCTGCTGGGACATGGAAACAGCCCAGGGGTGGGTCAAAATTATTGGCCAATACTGGGTCAAAAATGATGGCCTTTGACAGATGCTATGGAATGCCAGCGGAATAGCGGTCAAGCACCCATTTGTTCAGCATTGTCTTCGCCAAGGTCAGTAGGCTTATATTTTAGGATTCCAACTATGAGAGCAATCGATGCGAGTAGGAAGAGGTGTGCACCAGTTGCTGACGCGTTTATGGTCTTGCCAAATAGCTCTATAGAGTTTGATGAAATATATCCCAGCGTAAATACAACTGATACGATTGAGCACACCAGTCCCCACACTCGATTAATTGACTCGTTCTTGAAAAGCATTAAAACGGGATAAACCCAAAGACCAAGTAACAAGAAAGCGCCTTGGGATAACCCAGACTGAGATGCAATTCCAACATCCAACCACTTCATGAGCATAGATGCCGTTGCTACACATGCTGTGACGAAGATAATCTTGCCACCTAGATTCCAGTTTTGCCAATCAAATTTCATAGTTGCCTCCTTTTCTGGCTTGTTGTCTAATGATGGCGTCAGCGGCACGGCGTGTCTGCCCAGCACCACTCCCATCGAATGCACCTCTGATTTTCCACTGCCACGGTCACCGAGGGGCATAGCCCCATCCGCTGAATACTAAAAATTAACTCAAGGCATCATTTGAATCTTCCAATCTCCATTTTCCTTTAGTAGGTTCATGGTGTTAGTCTCCGAGCTCCCATCTCCAAATGTCAGCTTAACAATTATTGTAGCAACATCGCCGTGCACCTTTTTGTCCACGACATCAACCGAAGACAACCCACCTTTACTTTGCATTTCTGTAGCCGCGCTGACCCATGCAGCTTGCCATTTATCATGTCCCAAAGTACCCAGCGTAGAGGCAGACAAATATCCCGTTGCTTCGTCCACTTTACCTGCATCCAAGGCCTTAAAAAAAGCCTTAACCGCCCCATCTGGGCCCGAAGAGCAGCCAGCTAAAAAGAGAACAAGAAACACAGATGCCAAAATTAGTAAGATTTTCTTCTTCATGGTTAGCCTCCAAACGTTTGTATAGTCTACATGTTTATTTATAAAATGCTTGCAAATTAACTTAACGTGTCCAGTATCTATTATATTTCTCGGATATATCACCTTCTTTTGCCCAATTATTGGCAATAGTGTAGTATCATATCTACCATCCACTAGATCTATTTCCACACTCTTATAAGCATCATATACCAATTCAGTACAGTAAAGATTGGTATCGTCTTGCAGGTTAAAGTTCCTATCAAAAGACTTCTTACCTACCCATGCTTTAGCCAATGAAGTAGCTCTTTGCCTACGTTCACGTGAGGTCTGTACACGATACACAGCAAAAGCAACACCATCACTTATAAACTTCAGCATCTTTTCCTTCCGCACTAAAGAAGGAAAAGATGGAACAACATGGATTATGAACACCCCTTTATCCTCCACGCTTGCAATGCCTACATGTGAATAATTTCCCCCTCCTAAAACAAGCGCTATCTCACCTTCTATAGTCTGCGTCCTCCTAAAGATAAGATCTCCGGATTCAATATTTACGACACACTTTTTTAATACATCAACTTCTGATAGTTGCCTCCATAACCCCCAATGCCAAACATAAACTACACCAACTAATACGACACTTGTTATACTGAATCCAATCAGCCGCGATAGGGTACACATATTCGTGAATGTCCCAATATTACACTTTACTGGAAAACTTTACTGGATATTTTTCCCTTATATATGACCAAATTTTCCGCCTATGCAGATATTAAAGGGCTTAAAATAGCAAATAGTGTCTTATATTACCTTTTAGCCTTCCGATTTGTATCATAGAATATCATCAAGCTAAATTCAGATCTGATCCAAAATTACGTCTTATAGACCAGATTAAACAAGTTTTACGTTATCATCACTATGCTTATCGGACAGAGCACACATATATTAAATTACTTCTTGGTTGGTTAGAGAATCCCTATTGGCAGTATTTAAGGGTGATCCTCCCCTGGAATCGTAGAGAGTAAGATAAGACGTTATAAGCATATTCAAGGAGGATCGTAATGGGTGAACCTACCCCGTTTTTGTAGAGAGGTAGTTAAGCCAATTTCTTCATCTTATACCAGTCAGTCTCATATTGAACAGGAGACTTCCAGCCATTAGTTGAATGTCTTCTACGGCGATTGTAATAAACCTCAATATATTTAAAAAGCCCATAACTTGCTTCTGTAGCATTACTGAATACTGTTTGATGCAAATACTGATTCTTCAACGTATGAAAAAATGATTCCGCTACAGCATTGTCCCAGCAATTACCTTTGCGACTCATGCTTTGGATAAAACCGTTCCTACGTAATAGTGACCTAAATTCTCTGCTTGCATACTGAACTCCACGATCACTATGAATCATAAGACCTGAGCTCGGTTGCCTTTGCATTATAGCTTTACTCAATGCCTTGATGGTAGAACCAAGTTTCAAAGAATCACTCAGATCCCAGCCAACTACCATTCGGGAAAACAGGTCTATAAATACACTCAAATAGTACCATCTACTGCCAATTTTGAGATAAGTAATGTCACCAACCCATACCTCATCAGGAGAAGAAACCTGAAATTTTCGATTCAACAGATTTGCGGCAATTGGCTCATTATGCCGAGAATCTGTGGTTGTCCTGTATTTCCTGGTGTATTTGCACCTAAGATTGTGTTCACGCATTATACGGGCAACCCTCTTCTTGCCTACATGAGAAAAACGCTCATCATTTTTTAGATCAGCTGTTATCATGGGAACTCCTGCCTGACCATTATGATCATCATAAAGCTCCTTGATCCTGATGGCCAACTCCCTGTTCTCCAATTCACGGGGACTAGCAGAACGATTGCTCCATTTGTAAAAACCGCTCTCAGATATGGAAAGAATTCGGCACATTTTCGTCACAGGAAACTGAGAACGGTGAGCTCGCACTGCTTCATACCTCTTCACTATGTCTGGCTGAAAATGGCCAATGCTTTTTTTAAGATGTCACGCTCCATCTCAACATCTTTCAACTTCTTCTCGAGATCCTTGATACGCTGTTGTTCCGACGTCAAAAGCTGCTTCCCATTACCTGGAAAAGCTAATTCTCCCTTCTCTTGCATCTGCTTGCGCCAGTGATATAGCAGATCCCTATTGATACCTAGATGGTCTGCTACTTCCGAAACTGTTTTACCATCTTCAAGACACAGCTTTACCGCCTGTCTTTTAAATTCAGAATCATACTGCCTGCGTTTTACAACTCCCATTACGATCCTCCTTGAATATGCTTATAACGTCTTATCTTACTCTCTACAATTTCGGGGGAGGATCACTGTCTTTCCCAAAAAG
>JAMOUE010000069.1 GCA_027068235.1 Deltaproteobacteria bacterium
AGCCCCGCCCCAAAAGGGCTTGTTTTACTTGGGTAAGTGAAAAAGAGATGACAGGGAGATTGTCATGACGGTTACAAGCGTCCTACTACTGACGAATTATGTAACCTGAAAAAGCACTCTCGGTAATAACCCTGTGTTAGATTTAGTTTTAGGCTGAAAGATGATTTGCTTTTATTTCCCTTTTGAAAGACACCTCTAAAGGAGGACCAGATGCTTAAAGTAGAAGATTTGTGGGTAGATGTCCACGGAAAGGAAGTCCTCAAGGGCATAGACCTGCACATAGGCAAAGGAGAAACCCACTGTCTTTTTGGCAGAAACGGTTCAGGCAAGACGACCCTCCTAATGACAATTATGGGTTTTGACGGATATGAGGTCAAACATGGCAAGATAACATTTAAAGGGGAAGACATAACACACATGCCCCTTAATGAACGGGCCAAATTAGGACTTGGCTTATCCTTTCAGAGGCCACCTACCCTTAGAGGGGTGAAACTCAGAGACATGTTGAGGCTTTGTGGTAACGGTAGTGATATAGGTATTCAGCTTGCCATAGAGTATGGTTTTGAGGACTTTTTGGACAGAGAAGTAAACCTTGGATTTTCAGGTGGCGAGATAAAAAAGTCTGAGCTTCTTCAACTACTTTCTCAAAATCCAGATCTAACACTCTTGGACGAGCCTGAGTCTGGAGTTGATGTTGAAAACCTAAACGTCATTGGCGATATGATAAGACGCCTCTTGGAAAAGGATAAGCATCGCAACAGAACCAAGTCGGGCCTAATAATTACACATACAGGCTTTATTCTAAACTACGTAACAGCAGACAGAGGCCATGTGATGCTGGATGGAAAACTCGTCTGTCATGGTAATCCAATAGATATTTTTGAAAGGATCCAACAAAACGGTTATGAGGAGTGTGCAAAATGTCAGTTCTAGACAACACCTACAAAAACCAAGAAGAGCTCCTTAAGAAATTTAAGCCAGCAGACCAGGCCCAGACTATCAAGGATCTTTCAGAGCTTGATGAAGAAGAGGTTTTACGGCTTAAAAAAACAGGGGTTGACCTAGATGCCAAAAACAGGCTTGGGACATTTTTACAGACCAACTGTGGCGTGGTCTCCTGTGATTGTGATGTCCAGGGCGTTGAGATGTTGCCTATTACAGAGGCCCTAAAAAAGTATGATGGCCTTTCAGACTATTATTGGAAACTCGTAGATCCTGAAAAGGATGCCTTTACCAAAGAGGCCAAAGATCACCTAGATAACGGCTACTTCATCAGGGCCAAGGCTGGTCAAAAGGTTGTGTATCCACTTCAGACCTGTCTTTACATCAGAAACGACAATGTGGCCCAAAGGGTACACAACATCGTTGTTGCAGAAGAGAATTCAGAACTCCACATAATAACAGGCTGTACTACACACCCTCACCTCACATCTGGCCTTCACATTGGTATATCGGAGTTTTATGTCAAAAAAGGGGCAAAACTCATCTTCACCATGGTGCATAACTGGGCAGAAGATGTGTATGTAAGGCCACGCACTACCATAGTTGTGGAAGAAGACGGAACGTTTCTGTCCAACTACATCTCATTAAAGGGTGTCAAATCAGTACAATCTTTTCCAACCTGTATCCTCAAAGGAAAAGGTGCAATTGCCCGGTTCAACTCTGTCATAGTAGCCCCGGAAGGCTCTCACATTGACACTGGCTCCAGGATAATTCTTGATGCACCAGAGACCAGGGGAGAAATAATCTCCCGCACCATTTCTTACGGCGGCCACATCATTGCCAGAGGCCATCTGGTTGGCAAGGCCCCAAACATCAAGGCCCATCTTGAGTGTCAGGGACTGATGCTCGGTAAAGATGGCGTCATTCATGCCATTCCTGAACTTGAGGCCCATGTTGCAGACGTGGATATGTCACATGAGGCGGCAGTTGGAAAGATTGCCAAGGAAGAGATAGAATATCTCATGGCTCGCGGTCTAAATGAAGAAGAGGCAACAAGCACCATTGTGCGGGGTTTTTTGAATGTGAAAATCGAAGGCCTACCCAAGGAACTGGATGAGGAACTGCAAAAGGCAGTAGAAGAATGTCATAAAGGTATGTAATGTAGATCAGAGGTGACAAGCCTCAATAAGTCGTAAGAAGAAACTAAAGAAAAGAACAGAAGATTGTCTTGAAGATAGCCCTTGCCCAAATCAACCCTACGATTGGAGCCTTTGAACAGATAAGGCAGGCCATCAAGCATGAGTGTTTGACGGCAAAGGGCAGGGGCTGTGACCTCATAGTCTTTCCAGAACTTTGCATCACAGGTTATCCGCCAAAGGATCTTCTTGAAAGATCAGATTTTGTTGAAGAGGCAGAAAAATCACTTGCAATCCTTGTTGAAGAAATAGATGGAATCGGCGTACTTGTAGGCACTGTCACAAAAAACAGATCAGGAGTGGGGAAACCTCTCTACAATTCGGCGGTTCTCTTTGAAAACGGCAAGATCATTGCCACAGTCCACAAGCAGCTACTTCCAACCTATGATGTCTTTGATGAGGCCAGATATTTCAGGCCAGGCCCCAAAGCCGACCCTGTAAGCTTTAGGGGCGCCAGCCTTGGCATTACCATCTGTGAGGATATATGGAACGAACCCACACTGTGCCCTCATTGCGAGACCTACGACAGAGACCCTGTTGGAGACCTTTGCCAAAAGGGCGCACAGCTCATTATCAATATCTCCTCGTCTCCTTTTTCCATTGGGAAGGTAGAGGTTAGAGAAAAGATACTAAGTGGCATCGCAGAAAAATATAATGTGCCTACAATCTATTGTAACAGTGTAGGAGGGCAAGACTGCCTTGTTTTTGATGGTGCCAGTGTATGTTTTTTACCAAATAAACAGTGCATTGCCAGGGCCTATCAATTCAAATCAGATTTGGTTTTTGCAGATCTCAAGACTCAAAAAGGCACACTTCGGCCTACTGCTGCATCTGAAGAAGAACAAATTGCCTCGGCCTTGATCCTGGCCCTTAGAGACTACACCAGACGCTGCTCAATCAAAAAGGTTACCCTTGGACTTAGCGGAGGAATAGATTCCTCTCTGACTGCACTTTTGGCAACCTTGGCCCTTGGGCCAGACAACGTGCTTGGTGTGCTTATGCCATCTGCCTACACATCTAAAGAAAGCATCGAAGATGCAAAGGCCTTGGCCGACAATCTTGGCATACCCACAGTTACCCTTTCTATAGTTCCTGTCTTTCAGGCCTACCTAGATGTACTATCTGACATCTTTGAAGGTCTTCCCATGAATGTTGCAGAAGAAAATATCCAGGCACGCATTAGGGGAAACCTACTAATGGCCATATCCAACAAACTTGGCCATATGGTACTTTCAACTGGCAACAAGAGTGAATTGGCAGTAGGTTATTGTACCCTGTATGGTGATATGTCTGGCGGATACGCACTGATTTCCGATCTTCCAAAGACTATGGTCTATAAGGTGGCAGATTTTCTAAACAAACAGTACTTTTGTATTCCCAAAAGGGTTTTTGAAAAACCTCCCTCAGCAGAACTTCGCCCAGATCAAACAGACCAGGATGACCTGCCCCCCTATGAAGTACTTGATCCTATACTGGAACTCTACATGGAGCAAAAACTAAGCCCCAGCCAGATCGTCCAACATGGATTTGATAAAGATACGGTAAAAAGAATAGTGTCCCTAGTGGACAGGAATGAATACAAAAGGCTCCAGGCGCCTCTTGGCCCTAAAATAACCATGAAGGCCTTC
>JAMOUE010000070.1 GCA_027068235.1 Deltaproteobacteria bacterium
AATGGCCTAAAGATGTGTTTCTCTTGACAATTGTTCTTTTGCACAGATTACACCTTATCATCCTTTGAAGACTATCAGCTCTTCCATATCCTTTCTTCGTGATTTCTGGTCTCTCCTGGCTGGATGCCCAAGAGCTATCACTGCCATGAGTTCAAGATTGTCTCCAAGACCAAGTAGTTTTCTGATGGCCTCATCCGACTTTATTATCTCCCCGAGCCATACTGCCCCAAGGCCGAGGCTATGGGCAGCAAGAAGCATATTTTCAAGGCAAGCGCCAATGGCCTGATGATCCTTTACAGGATGATACATTGCATCCTTGTCAATAAAGACAGGGATGAGCACATTGGCTCCTTTTATTATTCTTGAGTATTTTGTCAGGGGTTCAAATTGAGATTTTAGATCAGGGTCCTTTACTATTGCAAAACGCCAGGGCTGGTTGTTCAGGCCAGAAGGTGCCCACATTCCAGCCTTAATGATTTCCAAGATCTGCTTTTCGTCAACAGATTCTTCTGTAAACTCTCTTACACTTCTCCTAGAATATATGGCTTGCAGTACTGGATTTTCATTCATTGGAGCATCCTTTCTAAGTCATATTGAGATGTTAGCCCATCTAGTTTAGCACATCAATTAAAGGCCATCTCTAAAAATTGTCTTTTTTATCAAATGGCTGTGTTATGCTCATTAAAAATAATCTTCGAAATTTCAACAACATGTCTGCAGTTGATTTGTCTTGCGAGCCTTGCCCTTGAACAAAGATCCTAATTTTTAGAGATAGCCTTAGTGTCCAAATAGCCTCTGTTTATTTAGTTCAGAGACAAATAGCATTTTATCTTTCTGATAATAGGTTCGAAAAGAATAAAAATTCAAAAAGGGCTTAAAGGACATTACACCTAAAAAGGCAGCGATTTTAGTGATAGAGAGTAGAGGGGTTCCTATCATGTTTTATTTTTTTGAGGTTCGTTTCATAAAATTCTTTTTTATTTTTGCATTTTATCTTTGGTTCAATGTAGTCACTTCTACACTGAGTATAGCTCAAAATAATAGTAATAAACTTGATGGGCTCCTTTCAATGGACCTTGAAGATCTGATGAACGTGAAGGTTATCACTGCCTTTAAAAAGCCCCAAAGTGTTAAAAATATTCCTGCTGCTGTTTATGTAATTACTGCTGACGATATCAGGCGTTCTGGAGTCAAATCCATTCCTGAGGCTCTTAGAATGGTGCCTGGTGTCAATGTCGCAAAGATAGATAATGGAAACTGGGCTGTATCCATCAGGGGCTTTAATGGGCTTTTTTCAGATAAGCTTCTTGTCCTTATGGATGGGCGTACCTTGTATGATCCCCTCTTTTCTGGCGTGTTCTGGGATGTTGAAGATACAATACTTGAGGATATAGAAAGAATAGAGGTGATAAGGGGGCCAGGCGCAAGTAGCTGGGGGACAAATGCAGTCAACGGTGTGATCAATATCATTACAAAAAATGCCAACGATACTGTAGGAGGCCTGGCAAGCGGATCTGTTGGTAATTGGGATAGAGGGACCCTTTCGGCGCGCTATGGTTTTAAGATAGATGGTCTTGGAGCTGCACGGTTTTACGCAAAGACATTCAAAAGACATCAACAATTACAACAAGACGGCTCTACTGCATGGGATGATTGGTTCATGGACCGTGCGGGTTTCAGAACAGATCTGGTCTTTAATCCCCGTAATAGTGCCTCTTTAAAAGGTGAAATTTATACGGGAAGGGGAACCAACAAATTAAGAAGTATAAACGATACCCTGACGCATTATGTAATTACCAAAAATAATGTTCCTGTCTCTGGTGGTTATATCGCTACAGATATAAATCATGTCTTTTCAAAAGGTCTCGAGTTATCGCTAAAGTTTTATTTTGATCACACTGAGAGAAAGTATTCCAGACTGACATCGCAAATTAGAGATACGATCAATTTTGAGTTTCAGAATCGATACCATAGAAACAGTCTTACTGACTTTGTATGGGGAGGCACATATAGGCATACAAGTGACGAAATACCTGTATCTTATAAAACAGCATTTGGCAGATTTACTCCAGAAAAGCGCAAAGATGATCTTTTTAGCCTATTTTTTCAAAATGAAAGCAAATTCTTTCACGATAAATTGCGTCTTTTAGCCGGAGTAAGGCTGGATCACTACAATTATTCCGGTCTTGAGGTGCAGCCCACATTTAGAGCCCTTTATTCCATACGGTCTGATCAAGATCTTTGGTTTGCAATATCTAGGGCTGTTAGAAGTCCTAGCAGGTACAACAGAGATGCTACCTGGGTGCTTACCTTGCGTTCAACACCTCTTTCTGAAGAGCCTGCTATTATTACTTACATGGGTAATGATGACTTTGATAGCGAGATACTCTGGGCGTACGAAGGAGGGTATAGGTGGAGGATTTTTAAGAGCTTAACCATAGATTTAACAGGGTTTGCCAACTTCTACAGTGATCTTTATACAGGAACTACATATTCTCCCTTTTTCGAAAGTGGTCGTATAATTTTACCTGTAAGGCCAGGTAATTATGGGAAGGGCGAGATCCTGGGCTTTGAGTTTACAGGTAATGTGAAGCCATTTGATTGGTGGAGGATGGAGCTTTCCTACTCATATCTTGATAGCAGATTTTGGATTGACTCTGATCATAGGCAAAATACTGCTATGTCTGCCCGATTTCTGGACGCTCCACGTCATCAAGTGTCCATACGGTCTAATATGGATATTACGTCGAAGTTGGAATTTGACGTATGGTTTCGGTATGTCTCCAAGCTTTCTAGGTTAGATGTGCCATCCCATACTGGACTTGATATTAGAATTGGATACAGGCCCCAAAAAAATCTAGAGTTTTCTCTCAATGCCAGAGAGTTATTCGATCCTTATCATCCTGAATTTAGAGACAAGTTTTTACATCTAATTAGCACAGAAGTACCTCGGACAATAGATGTCAAGGTTATATGGCATTTTTAGAAAAGTTGGAGATGGCCATTAAAATGAAAAAGCTGCTAAAAGGGGCCATGGGCAGTCTAAAGATGCTAAATTCGTTATTAATATTGTTTCTTATTTTGTTTTCTTCAAATGCTCCTGCCTATGAATCATTGGTCACAAGTGAAGATGAACTAAAAACAGCCTTTATTTACCAATTTACCAAGTATGTTAAATGGCCAGATTCGAAAAAAAACAAGCAAGAGGTTGTAATAGGTGTCATTGCAAATGACGATACGTTTAAGGCGATTTCCCGCCTTAACGGCAGGTTGAGTCAAGGAGCTAGGATAACTGTGGTACCTGTCAAAGATATATCTCAACTTAAAAATATAGATATTTTGTATTTAGAAAAAGGACATATTGCCGATGATATTATATCAGAAGCAGTTAAGCACCATATCTTGACAATTTCTGATGAAGAAGACGCAACTGATAAAGGAGTCATAATAACCTTATTTATGGCTGATTCTAGATTGCGTTTCAATATAAATCTGAAGGTGGCAAAGCAGAGTCATCTAAAATTTAGTAGTAGACTTTTGAGTTTGGCAAATACTATTATTAGATGAAGATATTCAACTCAATAGAGAAAAAGATTGCTTTTTTTATGAGTATGTTAGCGGTTTCAGTTTTACTTATATGTGCCGCTATTTTTCTCTTTTATTATTTTGGTGATAGCCAGTATCAACATAATACCCAGACTGCTGTGCTTACAAAGGTAGTTGGATCCAACTGTGCTGCTGCTATAAGTTTCCAGGATGATGA
>JAMOUE010000071.1 GCA_027068235.1 Deltaproteobacteria bacterium
CTCAACCTGCGCCCCTGCTGGATTAGTTAAAGGGCCAAGCACATTGAATACGGTACGAATGCCCATTTCACGCCTTGGGCCAATAACATTTTTCATTGCTGGATGAAGCGTAGGGGCAAACAGAAAACCAAGGCCTATCTCTTCTATACATTTTTCAACAACAGAAGGATCTACAAGAAGATTTACGCCAAGCTCCTCAAGGAGATCTGCACTGCCAGACCTGGAAGACACAGAACGGTTGCCGTGCTTTGCAACCTTAAGCCCTGCTCCTGCTGCGACAAATGCGGATGTTGTGGAAACATTAAAGGTCCCAGACTGATCACCTCCTGTACCAACTATGTCAACAAGGAACTCGCCTGTCTTGAGGTTTGGAGAAATCCTTTTGGCCTTTTCCCTCATTACAACAGCAGCACCTGTTATCTCCTCTACTGTCTCGCCTTTCATCCTCAAACCAGTAAGAAAGGCGCCAATCTGGGCATGGGTTGCCTTTCCATCCATGATCTCTTCCATTACTTGCTGCATCATAGACGCAGAAAGATCCTTTTTCTCAACAATAAGTTTCAAGGCCTCAGTTATTACACTCATTGACTTTCTACCCTACCGTTACTAAAAAGCTACTTATCAAAGTTGTTTCACAAAAATACAAAAAACTTCTATAAAGCCCTCTCCAAAAAATTTTTAAGAAGCCTTTTTCCCTCTGGAGTTAAAATCGACTCGGGATGAAATTGGACTCCCTCTACAGGCAGCTCTCTGTGCCTCAACCCCATTAACTCATCCTTTTCAGACCAAGCAGTAGGCATGAGACAGTCTGGCAAGTTTTTTTCATCTACAATGAGCGAATGATAGCGCATGGCCTCAAAGGGATTTGAAAGGCCACTGAACACACCGCAGCCATCATGTCTTATCATGGAAGTCTTACCGTGCATGAGCCTCTCAGCCCGTACAACTTTGCCGCCAAAGGCATAGCCAATCGACTGATGCCCAAGACATACTCCCAAAATCGGCACTTTTCCGGCAAAAAATCTTATTGCTTCAACGGATATACCAGCCTCTTTTGGCGTACAAGGACCAGGGGAAATAAGAAGATGGGAAGGCTTTAGCCCTTCTATCTCTTTAACGGTGATTTCATCATTGCGAAATACCTTTAACTCTGCCCCAAGTTCTCCAAGGGCCTGCACCAGATTATATGTAAAAGAATCGTAATTATCTATTAGAACTATCATGATATCGCATCCTGAAACTAACTCTTTATCTGAAACCTTAAGCCATTAGACTTTTATATTAGACTATATTAGGCCTTGAAACATAGTCTTTAGGAATTGGCCTTTACATATTCGATGGCCTTCATAAGGGCCTTCCCCTTATTTATTGTCTCTTGCCATTCTTTTTCAGGGTCAGAATCGGCTACGATCCCTGCTCCTGCCTGCAAATAGAGCCTATCTCCCTTCTGACACAGGGTACGAATTGCAATGGCAAGATCCATATTTCCACCATAATCAAAATAACCTACAGCCCCTGCATAGGGCCCACGCCTTGCGTGCTCAAGCTCCTCTATTATCTCCATAGCCCTGATTTTAGGCGCTCCAGAAACGGTGCCTGCAGGGAAACAGGCCCGAAACACATCAAACATATCAAGGCCCTCTTTTAGACGACCCACCACATTACTAACAATATGCATTACATGTGAGTAGCGCTCGATTATCATGAAATCTGTAACCTTTACACTCCCCATCTCAGAGACCTTACCCACATCGTTTCGTCCTAAATCCACAAGCATTACATGCTCTGCCTTCTCCTTTGGATCTGCAAGGAGCTCTTTTTCAAGGGCAAGATCTTCCTCAGGAGTTCTTCCGCGGGGACGAGTCCCGGCTATTGGCCTAAGCTCTATAAGATCATCTGTTAGTCGTACAAGTATCTCTGGAGAAGAACCTATAAGGACCTCATCACCAAGCTTCAGATAATAAAGATAGGGAGAAGGATTTATCCTGCGAACGGCCCTGTAAAGCTCAAATGGGGGAATGGTTGAATGTCCTGAAAAGCGCTGTGAAAGTACTACCTGGATTATGTCCCCTGCCCTAATATATTCCTTGGCTTTTTCTACTGCTTTTTTAAACGAAGACCGTTCCACCTCAGGCTCTAGATTTGCATCAAGAAGATGTGGATCCACATCTTTATAATCAATGCCCTTTTTAACACGAGCCACGATCTCACTTATTCTCCCAAGAGCCTTTTCATAGGCCTTGTCTGGGCTAACACCAGAACCGGTATCCACGTTTACGATGATCTTTAACGTCTGTTTAAGATTATCAAAACACAAAATGACCTCTGGAAACATGATAACAGCATCATTAAAGCCTGCTGTATCTTCAAGCCCTTCAGGCAACCTTTCAATAAACCGTACCATGTCATAGCCAAGATACCCAACTCCGCCAGCTGAAAATCTTGGCAGCTCTGATATGGATGCTGCCTTTATGCCTTTAAAAAGCGTAGAAATGTAGTCAATGGGATCCTCTACATTTATCTCTTCACTGCTTCCATCAGCTCCTTCAAGGATGACTTTTTTACGTTGTACCTTCACAACCTTTGAAGGTTCAAGACCAATAAAACTGTACCTGCCCCACCTTTCTCCTCCTTCTAGGCTTTCCAAAAGGAAACAATAATCTCCACTGGCGACTTTACTGAAAAGAGAGACGGGAGTATCGAGATCTATGGGAATCTCCCTGACCACCGGAACTATATTGTGGCTTGCAAAAAGTTTTTCGAATTCAAGTTTTTCAGGAAATACTCTTTCAGATGACATGAAATTTCAACCTCGTTAACAAATTCCTTAGTAATAATATGATATTTCAGTTGATTCAATGATAGAAAGATGGAAGCTGCATATAAAATTGACATGGAGGGAACACATGTTTAAACTATTTATTTCACGGGTAAAAATGCCTCACCCAAATGGCGGTAGTGCGCCTACATAAGACCTTTTGTTAAATTCATCCTTATTTTTTGCCCTCCGAAAGCACAAAAAAGCACAAGCAGATATCTAAAATATGAAAAGGCTTCCAATAGGCATACAGACATTTTCAGAGCTGGTTGACCCTGAAGAAAATTATGTATATGTGGATAAGACCAAGGAAATTCATACCCTTGTAACTTTTGGGAAATACTTTTTTCTGAGCCGTCCACGAAGGTTTGGTAAAAGCGTACTTATATCCACTCTTTATGAGCTTTTTAGAGGAAACAAAGAGCTTTTCAAAGGACTTTACATAGAGGACAGGTGGGACTGGAGCAGGAAGCATCCTGTCATTCGCATAAGCTTTGGCAGCGGAGATTTCAGCTCTGAAGAGAAGTTTGGAGAGACACTTACTGATGTTCTGCAGGATAATATTGAACGTCTTGAGTTGGATTGCAAAGATGTCCGTGCTAGGCCCAATTCCTGTTTCAGAAAGTTAATAAAAAATGCCTACAAAAAGTATGATCAGAAAGTAGTCATTCTTATAGACGAGTATGACAAGCCAATACTCGATTTCATAACAGACAAAGATAGGGCAAGGGTAAACAGGGACAAGCTCAAGAGTTTTTATAGCATCATAAAGGACCTTGACGAATTCATACGCTTTGTTCTGATAACCGGCGTGTCTAAGTTTTCCAAGATGAACCTCTTTAGCGGCTTGAACAATCTTAACGACATTACCATTGATTCAAATTATGGGACAATTTGTGGCTATACCCATGAGGAGG
>JAMOUE010000072.1 GCA_027068235.1 Deltaproteobacteria bacterium
CTGGCTATCTATACTATTTTAGAAAGGCCCTTTGCAGATAAATTTGGCATTACAGAGCATGAACTAAAAAGTCTTATTAAAGAATATGAGATGGAAGATAGGCTGGAAGAGGTTGATGCTTGGTATAATGGCTATAAGTTTGGGGATTATACCATATTCAACCCTTGGTCTATTTTAAACTTTATTGATGCAAATCCTCCCCGTCCAGAGCCTTATTGGGCCAACACTTCATCTAATGCCCTTATCAAAGAGCTTGTGATTGATGGAGGCTTGGATGTAAGGGAAAACATTGAAAGGCTCATTGCAGGCAAGAGTATTGATTCTGTTATTGACAAGAACATTGTCTTCCCTGAGCTTAGAAAAAAGGAACGCTATATTTATAGCCTCTTTTTCTTTTGCGGTTATTTAAAGTGTGTAAGACAGATACCAGAGCCTAGAAAATTAAGATGTGAGCTGGCAGTTCCTAATGAGGAAGTAAAATACATATTTGAAACCATCATTTCCTCATGGCTTGAGGAATCCTTTGGCAATAAAAAGCTTACCACCATGCTAAAGGCCCTTGTGAATGGTAACCTTGACCAGTTTGAGCGCCTTCTTAATGAATTTGTCATAACTACCCTTTCCTTTTTTGATGCTAAGGGCAAAAATCCAGAAGCAGTATATCAAGCCTTTGTGTTAGGCATGTTGTTAAATTTAGGCAATGAGTATGAGATAAGCTCAAATAGAGAGCTTGGATATGGCAGGTATGACATCCTCGCAGTGCCTAAAAAGGACAAGAGCAAACCTGCTATCTTAATGGAGATGAAGTCCATTACAGGCTTTTATAAGGAAGATCCAGATAAGGCCATGAAGGAGGCCATTGAGCAGATAAATAAAAGGGCCTATGCAAAGGAGCTTGAAGCAAAGGGCTTTGATAATGTGATAAAAATCGTGGTGGTTTCTGATGGTAAAAAGGTGTGGGTGAAGAGGGTGCAATAGATGTAAGGGATAGACAAATAAAAAATTTGCCTATCCCAAATTTTTAAATTTATTCTAAGTCAAAAGTCCTGACTAAAAAGACTGCCATTTGAGCACGGGTTACTGGTTGATTAGAACAATAGTTCCCATTGCCACAGCCTGAAGTTATGCCTTCTGAATATAACTGTTCAATCCAATCTGCTGCCCAATAGCTTATAGACACATCATCAAATATCCCTACTGAAGATGGGGGTGTATAATCCGCTCCATGTTTAGCACGAAGCAGGAACACTGCCATTTGAGCACGAGTTACTGGTTGATTAGGACAATAGTTCCCATTGCCACAGCCTGAGGTTATTCCATCTGAGTATAACTGTTCAATCCAATCTGCTGCCCAATAGCTTGTGGATACATCATTAAAAATACCTGTAGCAGTAGGAGGATTATAATTAGAGCCATGTATGCCTCTTTCCAGGTATACAGCCATTTGAGCACGGGTTACTGGTTGATTAGGACAATAGTTCCCATTGCCACAACCTGAAGTGATACCAGAGTTATAGAGTTTTATTATGTAATTATAAGCCCAAAAATCTAAAAGTACGTCATTAAAATCTATATCAACAAATAATCCAGACTGTCCGGAACGAACCGCGCGCACATAGCCATAGTCGTACTTATTGTCGTAGTAGACGTAGCCGTAGTTGAAATACACGAGCCACACGTTGCCTGTATCGTTAGCATAAGTAGTAGACGACCAATAAGAGGACAATCCTGAGGGAATATTAGGAAAATAAGTTGTATCTATTGCGGGATCATAGATTGAATAATCTACAATGGACCGAAGCTCGTTCCTGTTAGGAAGCCGCCAATCACTATGACCTGCGAGCACAAGGCTTTCGCATTCTGCCAGAGCCTGCTGCCATGTATAGCTACTGGCCGATCCGTCACATTCATTGGTTGATGCATTATATGTCTGGCCCATGCTGCACTTCTGCCACATAAGGCCTGTTGTTGTATCGGTTATGGTTCCATCACCATTGTCCACCAAATGATCAAATGATCGATCCTGTCCGGAACGAACCGCGCGCACATAGCCGGTGTAGCCCTTATCGTAGTAGAGGACGTCGCCGTAGTTGAAACTCACGCGCCACGCGTGGCTCGTATCGTAGGCACTGGAAGTAGACGACCAATAACCGAACGACACCGTGTTTGGAAAATATGTTGTGTCAATGGTTGGCTCCGGATGCGGAATATTGCTATTCACCAAAGTTGAAAGCTCTTTTATGGTAGGAAGCCGCCAGTCAGAAAAGCCCCCAAAGTGCTCGGCGTTAAGCGCGTTAATAAAATCCTCAGTGTCAGTGCCGTCTCCACACTCCCCAGCATTTCCTCCATTGGTAGCAGAATTAGTGTCACACCATCTATATTCATCCTCCTTATCATGAATGGTGCCATCATCTGTCTTTATCTCCCAGATAAGGCCAGTTACATTATCTCTAGTCATTATCCAGCCATCTGCAATAGTAGCGCTGTCTGGAAGCTCAACCCCATTTGCTTTAAGCTTGGTATATGAACGCTGAGGGCCTTGATACTGGGCATCCTGGCCATAAAATGGCTCACCCGGAGCAGAGCATGGAATTTCACCAACATTATCATAGCATTTTGTCTGCCCTGTATCCGGCCAAATGCTGAAAGCCGCACCTGCATTATTGCCAGCGCTAGCCACATCTACAAAAGCACCTGCGCCAAAGACAAAAATAAGCCCTAACAAAAACAAGCCAAAAACTAAGCCAACTTTTCCTGCAACTCTAGCTATCCTCACGCTTAAGCCCTCCATTAAATTCTTATTAAAAATTTAAAAATCATTCTAAACCCAATTGTTGACTTTAAGCTGTTTTATTACTCCATCCTTTTAGTAAGGATAGATATTTTTTTAATTTATAAGCCAGATTGTGTCAATTCTATTTATTGCCTATCCTCTATTTGGTAGTAATAGTTTTTCATGTAACTCTTATTAATTGCCCATGAATCACAACGGCTGTAGAATAGAAAAAATTTCCTAACCATCTAAATAAAAAGTAGGCCCTGAATCTAAGGAGCATCACATGAAAAAGCGCATTGGGATAGGCATAAGTGACTTTCAGGAATTAAGACAAAGAGATTTCCTTTTTATAGACAAATCTCCCTTTATCTCTGAAATAATAGAAAGAGGGGCCAAGGTTCTCCTTATTCCTCGTCCAAGGCGTTTTGGAAAGACCCTTAACCTTTCGATGCTTAAATATTTTTTTGAAAACCATGAAGATAAGCAGAAAGAGAAAGAGGCTGAAGCCTTATTTAAGGGGCTTCAAATCAAAAAGACTAAGGTGTTTAAACAACACTTTGCAAAATACCCACTTATTTTTTTGACTTTCAAAGATATTAAAGAAACCAACATTGATGAAGCCCTTTCAGCTCTAAAACGGCTTATAAAAAAAGAGGTTTTAAGACATGCAGAAAATCTTCCAGCAGGCAAGGAATTTAAGGGCGAGATTTTAGAGATATTGGAGGGTAGTCAAGAAACAGGGCTGTATAAAGAATCGCTCTATGCCCTTTCTGAATCGCTTCATAAAATTTATGGTACCCCCTCTGTAATCCTCATAGATGAATATGACACCCCTATTCATGCTGCATGGCAATATGGCTACTATGATGAAATGATCTCCTTTATGCGCGGGCTTCTTTCTGGGGCATTAAAAGACAATCCCCATATTTACAAAGGGGTTATTACTGGAATT
>JAMOUE010000073.1 GCA_027068235.1 Deltaproteobacteria bacterium
GAGAGGAGTTGACCTCAAGGATTCTCATTCCAACCTCGTCATCATAAAGATAGTCCAGACCGGCCATATCCATACCAAGGACCTTCATAGTGTCTGCAACTGCCAGTTGATTTTTTAGGCCATACTCAAAAGGCTGTGCGCTGCCACCTTGAGAATAGTTGGACTTGAACCCTTCTGCTGCAATCCTCTCCATGGCTCCAACAATGAGCCCACCTACTGAAAGCACCCGTACATCCCTGCCTCTGCTTTCAGGGAGAAACTGCTGAAGAAATAGCTCGGCATCTGGATTGTTTGCCTCTACAAACTGGAGAAGGTCGTTAAGGGCCTGACGGGTCTCGCAAAGGTGTACGCCACTGCCCTGGGTACCCACCCTTGTCTTTACCACAGTTGGAAAACCAATCTCCTTCTCAATAAGGTCGATATTAACGGGAAACTGCACCAATATGGTCTTTGGGACTGGAAGACCGGCATCAGAAAGCTTTTGAAGCTGAAGAAGCTTATCCTGGGCAAGGGCAACTGCATTTGAGCTATTGAGGCTGTAAACACCCAACTTTTCCAGATGGCGAAGCACTGCCAAGGCAAAGTAACTGGTTGTGGAGCCCATTCTAGGTATGACAAAATCTGGCAGCGTATCAACATGCTCACCCTTTAAAAAGAGGTCGGGCTTTCCGCCCATGCCAATCACAAAGGAAAGCTCATCAGGATTTACAACCTCTATTTTGTAACCAAAACTAGGGGCAGTTTCTTTCAGGCGTTCGATCTCGTAAGTTTCCTGCTTAACCAGACTCTTGTCTGGCCTGTAAAGTATCCAGCCTTGGGCTACATATTTTTCCATAGTTTTTGGCCTACCTTCCTTGATAAGTTTCTGTGGTTATCCATCCTAGTACGTCCTTGGCTATGGACCACCTGCCCTTTTGGGCCTTGGCCTGTTTGCCAAGTATCCAATAATCGTAAACCTTTTTGGTCAATCCAGACTTCATGGCAGTGTCCAACCATGTATTTATATACCAGCACCACTGCATCTGGCCATGCGGAAGGGCAAATGCCATTGGGCATTCATACCTCAGTCCCTTTGGGATTACAACAGTCCAACGGGGATACACAAGTGTCCAGGCTGTGGCTGTCTGGGCCGTATAAACAAGGGCATCAACCCCTTTGATAAGACCCTTGAAGAAATCCCTTGGAGACTTCACCACAACGAGCTTGGCATTTGGGAAAAGCCGCTGGGCAGCCCCTTCCTTATACCTGAAAGGCGTAACTCCAAGCCTCAGCCCCTCCATAGACCTTATCTTATCATATGATGAAAACTCATTTCGCCTGTAATCAGGAACCACAACCCCAAGATACTCGTCCAGATAGCTCTTTGAAAACACAAAACGCAAGGCCCTTTGCGGACTGATGGTAATCCCTCCTACAGCCATATCTATTCTGCCGCTGTCAAGGTCTGTTTCCACATCCTTCCAATCTATCTTCACTATATTAAGGGCAACGCCAAGATCCCTTGCCAAGGCGTGGACAAGCTCCATGTCGTAACCAACCACTTGCCCTTTAGCATTCTTAAAGGCAAAGGGAAGCCTATCTTTTGAATAACCAACCCGCAGTACTCCTCGCCTCTTTATCAACTGGAGCCTTGGCATTGCCCGCTCATCAAGTGAAAGTGGCCCTGGTGGTACAGAGCCCTTTTTTATCTTTGCCAAAGGCCCCATCAGCTCCATGTTTACCAAGGTCTTGTAACCTTTGTATTCGTAGGGAATGGCCTTTGTAAGCACAAAGCCAAGTACAAACATGACCACTGCTGTAACACAAAGGCTCATTGCCGCAACCTCTGCCATCTTTCGCCAACTAAGCTTCCCAGCCATTGCACACGCCCCAAGCAGACAGATAATAACACCGTGCATGGCAGCCAGCGCAGTGGCAAAACGCATGGTGAAAACACTTCCCAATAGATAGAGCTGAAACAGATCGGCAGGCAGCTTAAAAAAGTCCAACATAAAAGGTATGGCAACGGCCATAGAGCCAAATGCCGTAAGGATGCCCATAACACAAAAGGCAGGATAGTCTGAAACACTCAAGGGAGAGCCAACGAACCATGCGGCAAAGAGTATAAAGCCAATACCCAGGATGGTGCCAACACTTGGGAAACTATATGCCGTTGGCACAAGGGCATCCACTGCCGATACCGTTGTCTCGCTCTTCAAGCCTTTTCTTTCTAGAAGCTGTTTGGTCTTCTCTGCTATCATGGGAAGCACCACAAGAACCGTACCTGTAGCAAAGGCCGTGACCATGGCAAGCCTGGCCTCTTTTAACACCTCCTTGTACTTGAAGGGCGTAGCCCTGGCAGCCAACGTCGGCAAGGCGAAAAAGGCCAAAATGAGCCATGCTGCCAGATACACCCAAAGGTACACCTGCAGACGGCTTAACTCCTCCACCCTCAAGGTTCCTGCTGCCGCAGCGGACAGGGCAAAGATTCCAACAGGTGCGGTCTTTGCCACCACCGATGCCATCTTCATCAAGGCATCGCTAAGGTTCTGCATACTAAGGATAAAGCCCTCCCTTTCTTCAACGGTAATAAGGGCCACGCCAAGAAAGATGCTAAAGACAACTATTGCAGGAACTATTGTGTTGGCCATGGCGTAAAAGGGGTTGGCCGGGATGTAGAGATCGAGAAAGTTGATCTTTGCAGACTCTGCCACCATGCTGGTACTGAAAAAGGAGGCCGAGGTCCAATCAGGGTAGGCCAGGGGTAGAAACGTCAAGGTAAGTGCAGTAAGAAGCCACAGGAAGAGGATAAGAAGGCCGCCTCTTATCCCTATGAGTTTTGCCATTTTCAGGTTGAGACGCCCAAGGCCTCCTATCAGCGAGACCATAATGTAGGGAATGACTGTCATCTGCAGGAGCTTGATATAGATATTTCCTAAGATATTGAGCTTACCTGCAGGCTCTCCAAGGAAGATGCCAACAAAGATTCCCAGAAAGAGACTGGCAATCACTCTTTGAAATGGAGACAATTTTAGAGGGTTCAAAGTCATGGCACGATTTTACACTGCCAATGGCAGAAAAGAAAAGAGGAACAGGAAAAATTAGTTCAGTTTCAGCCAAATTATGCCGATTAAAGGAAAAAACAGGATATTTTCACTTTTGGCTGCCATATTAATATTTCGAGAACTATTTTTTTTAAATGCAACGCAGCCATTGGACAAAAAGACAACTTTTTAGAGGCAGCCTGTTGAAAATTTGTTATCAGGGCATACAATAGCCACCTTTACACGGCTGCGCTACTTTAGGGCCAGAGTGGCCTTTTTATTTTGGAGCAACACAAATGAAACGATATAGACTGACCATTATTGGTCTAGTTATTGCGGTTCTTATAGGATTCGTATCCAACTTGGTGGACTTGGACCCTTTTGACAATTTGGTCCGTTTTTTTGCCTCTGTTGAGGAGTATGAACTGGATGAAATCTTTATGGGCTTTCTTGTATTTCTCGTTTTTCTAACTGTAGACCTTTTGATTCATCAAAGAAACCAGAAGATCGAGGCTGAAAAAGTCAAAATATACAAGGCCATGATCTATTCTTCCCATCACATCATAAACAACTTTCTAAATCAGATGCTCATCTTCAAAATGGCTGCAGAGGACACCCCAGGCTTTGATCAAAGCATCCTGAAACTCTACGATGAAATAATAGCAGACGCCAAAAGGCAGGTTGAGGCCCTTACAAG
>JAMOUE010000074.1 GCA_027068235.1 Deltaproteobacteria bacterium
AATCCCGTGCGGCAATCCTACAGCCTTTTAACCCACACCTTTTTTCCGTCAGAGACCACCACAATCTTTATCACTTCTTTAATCCCTCGTGCCTCAAGCTCCTTTGCATATGCCCTTTTGTCTATCTGCTCTATGGCCTCTTGCATGGCCTTTTCAGGATCTTCCTTATAAAAGCCCGCAATGGATTTCATCTCCATAAGGATTGCAGGTTTCGTCCTGTCCTTAGGCAGGGCAAGGATGTCATATCGTCCATAGCCTAGCTCTCGGTTAGAGCTTATCTCATATTCGTTTCCAAGATTAAGGAGCATACCAAGCACAAAGGCCTGATAGACAGCCTCTGGGTTTTTGCCCTTGGCATCAAAAAAAGACAGAGTAGTAATGACAAACTCGTTTAAAAGCCTCTGAAACTGGTCGATGTTGCCATCAACAAGGGCCCGTAGCATTGTTGTAAGCTTTTTGTTACCAAAGGATTCTTCAAGCCAGGAAGAGATGATGTTCTCAAAGATATATTTGACCTCTTCATTTGGAACAGCCAGTTCACATCTGAAGTTTCTTGGCTCTGGGATCTGTTTTACACATTTTAGATATCCGCAGAAAAAGAAAAGGCTGTAGATATATCGTTCCTTTTTTCTAAGGTCAGGAAATACGATGTTTTTATCAATTATGGAGTCGATGGTTTTTCCGGCGATGAGTTTTTCAATGTTTTCCCTTACATCCATTCCACCATCAATGACAAGTTCTTTTATTAGGGCATTTGATGAGGTATTTGCCCAGTAGGGTTCTGGACGATCAGGATTGTGATTTATAAAGTTTAGAATAGACCACGGGTTAAATATGGTATGGTCTCCAAAACGGTAGCCATTATACCATGCATCTACCTCGTCAAATCTGTCTCCCATCTCATATTCTAAAAGGAGTGTTTTAAGCTCATCTTCTGTAATTCCAAACTTGTCAGCAAATGGTTTTTCAAGAATGGTGTAGATGTCCAGGTTGTTAAGGTCAGAAAATATGCTTTCTTTGGCAACCCTCAAGATACCAGTTATAATGCCTTTATAAATGTGAGGGTTATCCTTTAGCGCACCAGAAAGAAGACCTCGCATAAAGGAGATCATCTCATCGTAGTATCCATACTGCCATGCCGCATGGATTGGAGTGTCGTATTCGTCTATAAGAATTACGGCAGGGCTTCCATATTCTTCATGCAGATATCTGCTCAACAGCTTTAGTGATTCCTCATATTGTTCAGGCCCTGCATCCTCATCTAATATCTTTTGCAATAGTCTAAAAGAGCCTTTTAGGGAATCAGGATCGTGTATAAGCCTTTCGACTTCTGCACTTATAATACGTTTTATGCCAAAAAGTGAGCCGGAAAAATTTGTTCTTTTAACATCCTTAAACGTAATAAATATTACCGGATACCTTGCAAAATGCTCTTTAAAGACTTTTCTCTTTTTTATTGCAAGGTTATTAAATAGCTTTTCTTTTTCTGCCCGTTCCTGCTTGTCATCATGTCTTTCAAAGAAATAGTGGAGCATTGAAAGATTAAGGGTCTTTCCAAAACGCCTTGGGCGGGGGATAAGAAGAACCTTTGCTCCTGTCTCTATAATTTCTGAGATAAAAAAAGACTTATCTATAAAAAGAAAATTATCTTGTCTAAGCTCCTTAAAATCACTAATTCCTATACCTATTTTCTTTTTTTTCATATCTTAATTCTACATTTTTGGAAATTTATAAGAAGACTATAGGCAATGGGCTTTTTGTTCAAGTGCAGGGCGTTCAAGGGAAATAATGTAGAGATTACTTCGTCAGCTCTAAAAAGGGCTTCCTCGCAATGACTGGAGAGGGAAACAGGTCATTGCTAGGAGGTGCGAATTAACTCTCCGTCATCGCGAGGGGCCGAAAGGCCCCGTGGCGATCCCGCCCGCACCCGCACTAACCAAGCTTGTCATTGCGAGCGAAGCGAAGCAATCCCCCACTGAAGGAGCAGGGGAGTTGGAGATCGCTCACAGCAGCTGCGCCGCCTCTTCAATGACAATGAGAATTGCTTTCCGGCCCTTTTGGACTTGTAATGATGGCTCATGTCACTAAAAAAAGGTACTCAGTAATAATGGAGCATGATACAGGCATTTAAGAAAAGGACAATTTGTAGAGATTATCCATAATTATCCATACACTTATATGATCAGGAGCAAGAGCTTGAGGTGGTTCCACTTGATGACATGAGTTGTCATTGCAAAGGGCCAAGAAGGGCCTAAGCAATCTGCTTGTCATCTCTTTTACGCTATTAGACTGGTAATGTTTAATAAATAGCAGCGTTTTTTTGTGAGCATCAAATTATTTAAAAAGATGTATTGCCTAGTAAAAGAAACAAGAGTAAATCTTATTTATATAAGGGGAGTTAATATGTTTTGGAGATGGAGATATTTTTATAGTTTTTAAATTAGACAATAACTAGACGATTTTAAAGATTTAAGTATTTTTTAGACAAATATTAGATAGACTCAATAAAAGAAAAGGGGTGATATTATTCTGTCATAAGAGGGATTAGGTGGTGGATTGTTTGAGGCTTTCTGGTCCTTCGTAATGACAAGAAAAAGAGTGCCATAATAGCGCAAAATTATCAGAAAAGGAGGGCCATTAAGTATGAGAGGGAGTAATACAGGCAGTAATATTCGTTCGGATTTTGTAAACGCTTTATATTGCAAGGCCTCAAGCCACACCACCGGAAGATGCAGGGCGTTTGTTTTCATGCTTCTTGTGGTTATGTTTGCGTTTGTATCAGGTGTTTGGAGTAATGCAGCCATAGCTGGTAATAACGCAGGAGCAGCTTTTAGCACTTGGCCTGATACAGGGCAGACCAAGTGCTATGATAATGTTGGTGAAATTCCATGTCCTGCTTCCGGCGAGCCTTTTTATGGGCAGGATGCCCAGTATCAAGGGCCTAAGCGCTCCTATACAAAGCTTGGTAGTGGAGGAGTTGAGCTTCCAGATAATGCTACCATTGCAGATGGCTGGATAATGACCCGCGACAATGTAACAGGCCTCATCTGGGAGATCAAAACAGAGGATGGAACCGTTCATGACAAGTACAATACGTATTTTTGGTGTGATCAGAATCCTGATACAAATGGTGGTGATGAGGGTTTATGCGGCAAAGGTGTTATTGATACCAAGGATTTTATTGACGCCCTTAACTCCTCTAAGTTTGGTGGGTATTCAGACTGGCGCCTGCCTACCATCAAGGAACTTTCAACCCTTGTAAGTTTTGGTATTTCTTCTCAGGGAGTAGCAATTGATATGACATATTTCCCGAATACTTTGTCGTTCGGGTACTGGTCGGCTACTACCGATGCAAACAGTACGAGCAACGCGTGGCGCGCGTATTCCAACGTAGGTCTTGTCGTCCCTAATAAAATTTATGATGGCTATGTGCGCGCGGTTCGTTCTGAACAGGATAGGTTATTGGATAATTTGGTGAATAATCATGATGGAACTATAACTGATACAACTACAGGCCTTATGTGGCAAAAGTGCAGTATGGGCCAGATATACAACTCAGTGACCAATGAGTGCGATGGGCCAGCAAGTTCTTATCCCAAATTATGCAGTTCCCAGCATTTAGATCTTGAGCCCATTATTTAGGTCCGATTTTATCTTTGGTCACAGTTCAAGGTGAAAACCGGCTTGTTTTTTTAGTATTCAAGCA
>JAMOUE010000075.1 GCA_027068235.1 Deltaproteobacteria bacterium
ACGTTACTCCTGTTTCCACGCTGGAGCTTGAAGAAAGGCCTATAATCAGCCTGTTCTTTGTTTTTAAAAAATGGCTAACATGGGATGGTTTAGTTTTAATTGTTTCTTGAAAACGGCTAAATGCCTTTTGGTATATTTCTTTTGAAGAAAACAGAGCGTTTCTTGCGGCAGTAAAAAGCTTTTGGCGCTCCTCTGGATGTGAACTGTCTTTGTATGGCACTCGTAGGTAACGATCCAACAACAAACCAGCATGTTGGCTATCGTTCCTATTGAGAGTGGCAAGTGCATTTCTACAGGCTCTCGGCATTTGGATTCTCCTCTCCCTCTGATTTTTTGAAAAATGCCTCTACATACCTTTTTATCCACGAAGCGCTGCTTATTACATCGTTTGTCAAACGGCGATATTCAGAAAACTCAACTTCTCTTGACTGCTCCGCAAGAGTTTCTAAGTTTTCTACATTTACTACATAGGCTAAATCTTTTTGGTATTCTTGTATGCTCTTGGCTTGGGCATAGGCAAGGGCTTGGGCAAGTCCACAAGAGTGAATCAAAGCGGGAAACCCAAGCGCAAAGGTTTTGTATTTATCAGAATTATCGAGATCTACTCTGCTATTAACTCTTTCATGCGCCCTCTGGGCTCTTAGGGAATCAAGGCTCCTCATGACTCACCTCCATTACAAAAGACGATGTTTACAAGCCCTTTTCCAATAGTAGCGTTACCTCCTAGCTGGAGATTTATTGTGCCGCTGCAAAATTTTTTAATAAGTTGATCGGCATCAGAAACTGGTGGAGTGCCATAGACCTTATCGCACCATACTAGACCTGCCATAATGGTCTCTGCCGGAAGGGCTTCTTCATACCAGAGAGCGCCTTCCTGCACGGTTTTTGTCTGTTCTTGAATTTTTATTCTTGCCCGAACTTCAGTCCCAAGCTCACAAAAAAAGTCAAAGGCTTCATCAGGAACTATGAGAAATCTTTTTTTAAATTCATCCGCCCACTGGTCTTCTGTTCCATAAATAAGTCTAGACAGCTCGTCAGCCCATTGATCTGCTATGGTGGTTTGCTCTTGCTGACATGTAAAAAGGTTATCCTCTAAAAAGATGTTATTGTTTTTATGCAATAATGAGTCACTGGTTCTTATGACTGATTGTTCATTGCCTGATAAGTCTGGAATTATTTTTCCATTTGCTTTGCCTGCAGCTCCCAAATCTCTCATAAATTTTTTAAGGGCCAAAGGAGAAGTGACCCATGCAAATGTTCCATATAGGCTTCTGACGGGCAGACACACAAGCCTAGCATCTGTAAAGACCAATGATCCAGCATTAGGCATGCCGCTTACAATGGAGCCGCTGTCTGCCATGCCAAAGGCTGCTCGCTTTTCATCATCTCCAGCCCGTTGATCCTCTGTAGCATTATGATAGTCCGCCAGCACGCCTTTTATGGAAGAGCCTGGAACAATAGGCCAGCCTGTAACCTTTTCCCGCATAACCGGCAAATCTATAAAACCTACGCCGCGACCTGTTCCTACATGAAGCGGTGTAATTGCATGAATGAAACAAAGAACTGTTTTACTAGACATATATGCCTCCAATTGTTTATTTATCTATTGCCAGATTCCCCAAAGCGCTAATCCAAAGCCATCGCTTTGGTTTTGCTTAAGGTCACATACTGATTCAAGCCATCGCCCGCATAATTCCGAAGATTTGCCTTCGATTACTTCCAAAAAATAGACACTTCCTGCTGGAACAAGCCTTCTTATTGGCTTGGGTCCTACCTTTCCTGCCTCGAGTCCCCAGCCTGAAATTGGTTTCCATCTTTCAATACAGGCACCTTTAAGCCTTACTTTTAGTGATGTTTCAGGCACAAAACCTTCTAGGTTAGGGGAAAGCCAGCCGGGGAGCCAGCCATTTTTGAAAATAGCTGGAGTAGCCAATATCATGCGGATATGTTTAGGATTTTTGTTTAATACATCAACTAGTTTCTGGGGACATGCAAATAGATTATGATGGTTGAAAGTTTGCCATTGTGATAATCTTCGTTCACCACCAAGCGGATGCATGGAATGCAGCTTATCAAGAATATCCTTGAAATTTCCATCACATTTTGTGTTTATAACTAATGAACATCCTTTTGGAATAGCCAAACCATCTGTTATAAAAAGCTGCCCTTCATCTGGATCAACTGCACCGATAAGCGGAGAGATCTTGATGTGGGTTCTAGTTTCATGTTCAATAGTTTCTAAAAAGCCATGAGCAGGCGAGAAGCTTTCTGGCAGTGAGAATGATTTTCCATCAGGATCACATAGCCAATTTGTAAGATTATCAATAGACCAAAATGCAGGACCAGGTTGCGGTTTAAAATCCTCATCTGGAGGTTCTTGCAACATGACAGGCATCAAATTGGCAGGAAGGTCACATCCTTCTTCATCTTCTAAAGGTGCAGGTCTTTTAACAAAGAAATTATTATTCTGGTCAATTACAATATCTTTGGGTGCCGGGGAATACAGAGTGTTTTCATGCAATAAAAATGGCCCCTTGACTTGCACTGCTTTTAAAGCGGTTATTGTGGCGTTGTCGAATGTTCCAGAAGCCTGTTTTCCAAGCATCGTTCTCAAAGAACCTGTCACAACAGAAGGATATAGCCAATCCATACAGCGCATTCTGCGCGACTGTCCGCTTCCAAAAGGACGGCCATCTCTTGCAATTACTGGGTCATGGGGGCATATTTTAATTTGTGTCATTCTTTTCCCCTTGTTCCTTGATTTTTATTTCTTTTTCTTGGCATTCATAAAAGGTTGATTTAATGAACTGTGAGGCTATCCACCACTCATTAGAAAGCTGTAATATTCCTGCATGGTAGCAGTTATCTCCACTTAAAAGCATGTTATGTGTATCTAATGATTCTTTCAGATAGTCAGCTATAGGTTCCCATTCCACAAAAGTTTGGTCCAATTTAGCTCTTTTTCTTTTTAAAAGTCTCAAGAGATCATAGCCAATAGCCTGATTGGTTTGGTCATTTTCAGGCCAGTCCCTATATTCCTTAGCCAATTCCCTTAATTGATAGATAATTTGAAATGGAACAGCGCCTGTTCGGAAAATTTCCTGCCATTTTTCCATGCGCTCATAAAAACCAGAATCCCATCTGCCTCTTATCTCTACAGTCGCTCCGCTTCTGGAATGCCAATGTATGGCAAGGCCATTTCTGTCTGGCGTTTTTGCTGCATTTTCAGCCAATCTTCCCCAAGAAATCAGGTCTTCCAAAGGCTCTATAAAATGGCCTATGGAGATTCCAACCGATAGTGTAGGAACCGTTTGTGACAAGCCTGAATCTGTCATTAATGCGTAAAAGCTATCATATAAAAGCTTGGCGCACGCCAAACATCTATCCAGAGGAAGCATAGCCAGGACATCATCTCCACCTGAATAGACCAAACAGCCCTGTGATTCTACTACTATTTGTTTTGCAGATTCTGCAAATTTTGAAAGAGTCTTTGAAAAATTTCGATGTTCTTCTGGTGAAGACAATGTGGATATCGCCTTACCCATTAAATCGCCATCTGCTACTAAGACAGCCATATATGGATTGGGGAGCTTATTGTTTAGAATTTTTTTAAGCTCTTCTGTAAGCGTAATTAATTCAGGATAATTAGACAGTTTAATTCCTGTTTCTCTAAAGTAGTCATTATATCTGGAA
>JAMOUE010000076.1 GCA_027068235.1 Deltaproteobacteria bacterium
GTGCAAACTAAAAGTTGTTGACAGGAGTCTAAAACAGGTCTTTGTAAGGGAGTTTGCATCTATTAAAGGCACACTCACAGGCATATCCAATCAGCCGGATATGAAAGGCAAGGTTAACTTGACTGCTTTGGTGGATAACCGCTCAAAAGTCTTGATAACAGGCCTTGTCAACCCTCTTGCAAAGCCCCTTTATGTTGACCTGTCAGTAAAGATTGGTGGCGCTGGTATGACCAGATTCTCACCATACGCCCAGAGATTTCTTGGATACAAGATCGAAAAGGGGAAGATGTTTCTGGATTTGAAGATCAAGCTTGAGGGCAAAAAACTTTACGTAGACAATAAACTCGTGCTTGATCAATTCGACCTTGGAGAACGCGTGCCCAGTAAAGATGCAATAAATGCCCCCATCAAACTAGCCATTGCGCTCTTAAAGGACAGAAGCGGCAAAATCGACCTTAACATTCCTATTCGTGGAAAACTAGATGATCCCAAATTCAGCTATAGAAGTGCCGTGCTTAAGGCGATCATGAATATCTTCATAAAGGCTGCCACATCTCCCTTTTCACTACTTGGAGCCATGCTTGGCTCTGGAGAACAACTGGATTTTGTTGCTTTTAAACCTGGCATCTCAAAGCTTGATGAAAATGCGACAAAGAAACTAGACATATTATCCAAGGCGTTGGCCGACAGGCCTGCACTCAAGGTGGAAATTTCTGGCTGCTATGATCCCTCCCTTGACAAAAAGGGGCTAGAAGAAAAAAGATTCATGCACTTACTCAAAAAAGAAAAGTTCAAGGATCTCTCCAATGCAGAAAGAGAACAGATAGAAGATATAGATGAAATCAACATAGCCCCAGATGAATATGAAAAATACCTCAAAAAGGCTTACAAAAATGCCAAATTTAAACGTCCTAGAAATTTTATTGGCATGTTAAAAAAGCAGCCTAAGGAAGAAATGGAAAGAATGATCCGCGAACATATAACCATTGATGAAAGCGATTTAAAAAACCTAGCTAACGAGAGGGCAAAGGCTGTAGCCAACTATTTGATAAAAAAAGGGAAGATTGAGCATCAACGCATTTTTGTGGTGTCACCAAAGGCAATAACAAAAAAAGATAATAAAAGCACAACATGTGCACACCTGTCTTTGAAATAAGGAGTATTTCAAGGCTTGACACAAATACTTTAGCACATTAAATACAGGCTGTTTTTAAAAATAAACCTGTGGTGGGCGTAGCTCAGTTGGTTAGAGCGTCGGGTTGTGGCCCCGGAGGCCGAGGGTTCAAATCCCTCCGCTCACCCCACTCTTTTCTAGCCATTCTTTAGTTTTTAATTCCTTTTCTTCTGCTCTATCTTGAAGCTACCTCTAAGATTTTTGATCAAGGACAAGACGCGCATTAGAGCATTAGAATAGTTGCTTATTTGTTTTCCTTTTTCCTTTCTTGTGAACCTACTAAAAAAAACGTATATTAACGGACCGGAAAGCAAAAGAACGCCTTTTCCGCAAAAATGTTAACATTAGTTTATATGTGAACCTATCAATATATATTAGTGACAGAGGCTTGTGAAACATGGCTAGTGACAATGAAATCAAGCGAATAAGAAATATAGGTATTATTGCCCATATCGATGCAGGAAAGACCACATTAACAGAGAGAATCCTCTATTATACAGGCAAAACACACAAGATAGGCGAAGTACATGACGGGCAGGCCACAATGGATTGGATGCCAGAGGAGCAGGAACGCGGCATCACCATTACCTCAGCCGTCACCACCTGTTTCTGGAAGGGTAAGGAGATTCACATCATCGATACTCCAGGTCATGTGGATTTTACCATTGAAGTAGAGCGTTCACTTAGGGTCCTGGATGGTGCCCTTGGGGTGTTTTGTGCAGTTGGAGGAGTAGAACCACAGTCAGAGACCGTATGGCATCAGGCAGACAAGTACAAGGTCCCCAAAATGGCCTTCATCAATAAGATGGACCGTCTGGGAGCGGATTTCTGGAGGGTTGTCGATGAACTCAGAGACCGGCTTGGTGCCAATCCCCTAGTTATGACGATCCCTCTAGGGGCAGAAGACGATTTTCAGGGTGTTTTTGACCTTGTAAAGCAAAAACTCATCATTTGGGATGAAGCTACAGAAGGACGTGAATTCCAAGAGGTAGACATACCATCTGAACACCAAGAATATGTGCAAAATGCGAGAGAGCAGCTTTTGGAAGCCCTATCTGAAGTAGATGACGAGTTGATGGAGATGTATCTGTCTGAGGAAGAAATCCCAGAAAGGAAGATACACGAGGTTGTAAGAAAGGCATGTCTTTCCTTAAAGGGTGTACCTGTATTTTGTGGATCTGCCTTGAAAAATAAAGGAGTTCAACCTGTCTTAGATGCAATAGGCAGATACTTACCAAGCCCATTAGACATTCCGCCAGTCAAGGGCATAAACCCCCTGACTGGAGAAGAAGAGGAACGTAAGGCCAGCGTAAAGGCCCCTCTTTCTGCCCTTGCCTTTAAGGTGCAGATGGATCAGGGACGTAAAATGACCTTTGTCCGCGTCTATAGTGGAGTCATGTTTGCAGGAGCAGAGGTCTGGAATGCAACAAAGGCCAAGAAAGAAAAGATAGCACGTCTTCTCCGCATGCACGCAAACAAGCGGGAACGCATCAAAGAGGCGGGTGCTGGCCAAATAATAGCGGTCATGGGGCTTAAACTTGCCCAAACTGGTGACACACTTTGCGATCCTGAGCATCCAATAATACTTGAGGCAATAGAAACCTACCAACCTGTCATTTCCGTTGCTGTGGAACCAAAATCCACTCAGGATCAGGAAAAAGTCGATGCATCCCTTGCAAAACTTGCTGAAGAAGATCCCACTTTCAAGGTCAAACTCGATGAAGAAACTGGCCAGACCATAATCTCTGGCATGGGGGAACTGCATCTTGAGGTGCTAACGCAACGACTACTAAGGGAATTTAATGTACCTGTACGTGTCGGAAAACCGCAGGTGGTATATAGAGAAACTATACAAAAAGAGGTCACCATTACCGAGACCTTTGACAAAGAAATAGGTGGCTCACGCCAGGTTGCTACTATTGAGCTTACAGTCAAACCAAGAGAAAGGGGCCAAGGTAACCTTGTCAGAAGTGAGTTGCCTGAAGAGGCCTTGCCTGAAGGCTATGAAGAACAAATACTTGAAACCCTAAAGCAAGGGCTTGAAAGTGGAGTGCTTCAAGGTTTTCCCATGATAGATGTGGAAGTCATCCTTAAGGGGGCAAAATTTGAGGAAGGGCTGTCTTCTGAAATTGCATTTAGGGCAGCGGCTTCAATGGCCCTAAAAAAGGCTTGCCAGGAGGCAGAACCTGTTCTGCTCGAACCCAAAATGTTGGTGGAGGTCATCACTCCAGAAAACTTTATGGGGGATGTCATTGGGGATCTTAATGCCAGAGGCGGCAAGGTAGAAAGTATTGAGCCAAGGGGCAACGTGCAGGTCATTAAGGCCATTGTACCTTTATCTAAGATGTTTGGTTATTCAACAGCCCTGCGTTCAGCCACCCAGGGTAGAGCCAATTTCACAATGTTTTTTGCCCACTATGACCCTGTTTCTGAGTGAGCCTGCACATATTATGTTCTCATGCGGCTAGCTCTTGAACAAAACGCCTAATTTTTAAAGTTAGCCTTGATATTGCAT
>JAMOUE010000077.1 GCA_027068235.1 Deltaproteobacteria bacterium
TTAGCACCAAAGTGCCAGACAAGCTGCAAGAAGACAAGATTGGTTTTGTAATGGCGCCTTCTAAGGGTAGGCAGGTTATCTCTGAGGTGGCAAGACTTTTGAGGATGGGAGAAGATCAACTTTCATGTATCCTTTTAGACGATGACGATAAGCAAGACGACCTTACCATCACACCTGATGAGCTTGCAGGTATGAAGGTCCTTGTAGTAGAGGATGACAGAATCAATCAAAGGATAGTGGTAGACCTGCTAAAAAAGTTTGGAATAAAACCTGTTGTGGCCTCTACAGGAAAGGCTGCATCAAATGCAGTGAGAAAACGCAGGTTTCATGCAATCTTTATGGATATAAACCTGCCAGACACAGACGGATACAGACTTACAGAGGAGATTAGAAAAGTAGAGGGGTATTCCGATGTGCCAATCATAGCACTTACTGCAAGCACCAAAAACAGGAGCATGTGCATGCAGGCTGGTATGAATTACTTTTTGTCAAAACCTTACAGCGAGACAAAACTTTTAAAAAGTCTTATAGCTACTAAGGGACGTATTTGAGGTTTAACCTACATTTGCTGAGGCCTTATTAAGCCCTACTGGATAGGAGCCGAGCCATTTCAAAAAGGTGCAACCGCTCCTTATTGCCTCAACGCCCTCCTTTACATGTTCATCTTCTATGTGGCCTGCTATATCCACATAAAAAAGATACCGCCAAGGCTCATCTTTTACAGGACGCGACTGGATTTTGGTCAGATTTATACCCTTATGTGCAAGTGGCTCCAAGAGCCTGAATAATGAACCAGGTTTGTCTTCCAGACTTAGAAGTAAAGATGTCTTGTCATGGCCACTTGGCCTGGGACACTCGTGGCCTAGAATAAGAAACCTGGTTGTGTTGCCTGCAAAGTCTTCAATACTCTTTGCCACTGTATAGAGGTTGTAGGTTCTGGCAGCAAGAGGGCTTGCTATTGCTGCAACAGAAGGGTCTACAGCAGCCCATCTTGCAGCCTGGGCTGTACTTACCACCTCTTCAGTGGGCACAGCCGGCAAATTCCTTTGAAGCCATATCCTGCACTGAGCCAGTGCATGGGGATGGGATAGGATTCGTCTTATAGTGTCTATCCTGCCGCTTTTATTTATAAGGTCGTGGGAGATGGGCATATAGATCTCTCCGCACACCTTGATATCGTAATCGCAAAGTCCGTCCAGGGTGAGCGCCACAGTACCTTCAACAGAATTTTCCACAGGAACCACACCAAAGTCTATGCGTTTTCTCTCAACCTCCTCAAAGACCTCTTTTATATTTGATTCTGGAATAAACTCAGGTGCGTGTCCAAAAAACTCTGTGGCAGCCATGTGTGTAAAGGTGGTTTCAGGGCCGAGAAAACCTACACGAGCTGGCCTCTGGGCATTTCTGCATGCAGATATTATCTCACTGAAAATGACCTGTAACCCTTCAGGTGGGAAGCGCCCCTTGTTGTACTCAAGAATGTGGTTTATCACCTCTCGTTCCCTAACAGGATCAAGGGGTTGAGCCAGGGATTTGGCCTTGGTGCGGCCAATCTCCTCGGCAACCTTTAACCGCTCTTGCAGAAGGGCCACCAAATCCCTATCGATTTCATCAATCCTCTTTCTAAGTTCAGTAAGTTTTTTGAGCTGTTCGTCATCAAGCCTTTGCATCATAGTCTATCACTTGTAATTCTTTGCAAGAATCCTTTGTATTTCTAATAACTCCTGGTAGATCTCCTGAAGCACCTGCTCCCGATTAGACACCTTTTTGCCCTGGCTGTCAGCACCGGGTTTTGAGAATTCCCTCTGTATCTTTTTCTTGGCACCGGCAATAGTGTAGCCTTCTTCATATAGAAGTTCCTTTATCCTTTTCAGGATCTTTAGGTCTTGGCTACGATATAGACGTTGCCTAGATATCCTTCTAGGCTGAATCTGTTTAAACTGGCTCTCCCAGAACCGCAATACATGAGGCTCAACGCCTACGATTTCACTAACTTGACCTATTCGATAATATTTGCGGTCCTTTTTGAGCATTTACCCTCTTTTTCAATAAGGGACTTGGCCTGAAAGATACGGTTTTCCGTGCCGGAATCAAAATAGTCTCACCTGTAGTAGGATTTATACCCTTTCTAGATTTTTTTAAAAGGGGGGAAAAGGTACCAAATCGCACTATTTTTATAACTTCACCGCTGTTCAAGGCCTCCTCCATAACCTTGAACAGGCTATCCACCACCTTGGCAGTGGATCGCACTGAAAAACCCAGTTCTTCACTAATCTTGTGGGATAACTCCTGCTTGGTGAGAGCGCCCTTTTGGGATTTCATGGTTAGTTAGCTTCTAAGACTGCCTTTAAATTCGCTCAGAATCGACTCCTGAAGGGGTGAATGGAGACGTTCAACATCTTCTTCAGAAAGGGTTCTATCTTTGGATCTGTAAACAAAGTGGATACCAAGAGACTTTTTACCCTTTGGCACCTGTTTACCCCTGTAGACATCAAATATGTAAAAACAGACTAGCTCTTCTATGCCACTTTTTTCAATAAATGCCAGGACATCTTGAGCCCTGACAGAATCATCAAGGATTATTGCAAGATCCCTTTCTACTGATGGGAAACGATCAAGTGGAACAAAACGCTTTTGAGAAGAAGATGCCCTAGAAAGATTTTCCAGGGAAAGATCTGCCAAAAACACCTTTTGCGGGATGTTGAATGACTTGGCAACTTCTTGTTTGACCTGGCCCACAGTCCCTATCAGCCCATCACCTACATGGATATCAAGCTGAGTACCATCTTCATAGAATGACTCACAGAGAGATGACGGTGTGAAACTCGCTTTATTGCAGTTAAGGAGTGACAGTAGATTTTCTATAACGCCCTTCAAATCGAAAAAGTCTACCTCTTTATCTGGCCAGGCCCATGACTCTGGAAACCTTTTACCCGTCATTGACAGGCAGCACCTTTGGTATTCTGCTGGTATTACACCTTCTCCTCTATCTATGAAGACTGCACCAAGTTCAAAGATGGAAAGAGAAAGATTTCTCCTCCTTATATTTCTAGAGATTGTCGAAAGCATACAAGGAACAAGGGTTGTCCTCATAATCGACTGGTCTTCAGCCAGTGGATTCATGAGTCTTACCGCCTTGCTCCTTTCATCTCCTTCTGGAAGATTGAGGGCTGCAAGTTCTTTAGGCCCTATAAAACTGTATGAAATTATCTCACTCATTCCTTGGCTGGTAAGATGTTTTCTAACAGAATCCATAAAGGGCCTGAATGATTCGGGCCGTTGAACAATTAAGGTGGCCACAGGCGACGCTGTTGGGATCTTTGCAAAACCGTGACACCTGGCAACCTCCTCAAGGATGTCTTCCTCTGCCTTGATATCGGCTCGAAAGGAGGGAGGAACGGCTTGAAATGTCTCCTGATCTATCTCCTCAACAGAAAATTCCAGTGCCTTTAATATCTTTGCCATCTCTGCAGCTGGAATTGTAGTACCAAGGAGACGATTTATGCGTTCAGGCCTGTAGGTCACCTTTACAGGCTTAAAGGGCACAGGATTTTCATCCTTTACCCCTGAAAAGGTGCCACCTGCCAGCTCAAGAATGAGTTGACATGCCCTAAGGGCTGCCTTTTTCTGAATAAGAGGGTCAACACCACGCTCAAATCTGTATGAGGCCTCTGTAGGGAGCTTCAAGGCCTTTGCCGTGCGCCTTATACTTGAAGGTGCAAACCAGGCACTTTCTATGAGAACATTCCTGGTCTTTTCAGTAACCTCTGTATCAAAACCTCCCATAACGCCAGCCACTGCCACGGGTCTGTCCTTGTCACAGATGAGGAGCATACCTTCTAGAAGCTCGCGTTCTTTACCATCAAGGGTTGTTATCTTTTCCCCTTTTCTGGCCTGTCTCACCACAATGGCAGGACCTGCAAGAGTATCGAGATCAAAGGCATGAAGGGGCTGGCCAAGCTCCAAAAGCACATAGTTAGTCACATCGACTATGTTGTTTATTGGCCGTACTCCACATGCAAGCAATCTCCTTGCAAGCCATCCTGGAGATGGGGCAACCTCGACCCCTTCAATGGCAGCGCCAACGTACCTGGTGCATAAATCTGGATCCTCTATGGAGATCTCTACTCCCTCAAGGGGTTGTGAGTCGTCCAGCTCGATTTCTGGAGGTTTGACCTTTGAATCAAAAATGGCAGCAGCTTCTCTGGCTACCCCTAATATGCTTAGACAATCTGGTCTGTTTGGTGTTATGCCGATCTCAAAAACCGTATCTTCTATCCCGGTAATCTCACCGATGCTTTGTCCTATCTTGGCATCTGGGAAACGAAGGGAAACATCAAATATGCCAGATGCATCACCTTCCAACAGGAGCTCACATTCAGAGGCAAGCATTCCACTAGACTCCTTGCCATAGATTGTTGCCTCCTTGACCTCTTTGCCGTCTGGCATCTCAGTACCAGGCGGAACGTAAGCGGTAAGCATGCCTTCTTTGACATTTGGTGCGCCACAAACAACCTTGACCTCGCCGTCCTTGGTCTCAACAGTACAGAGAGAAATGTGTTTTTGCTCATCAAGGGTCTCTACCCTTGAAATCCTAGCAACCTGGCTATTTACAAGCCACGGATAGGCTGGCTCTACAGCCTCTACTTCAAGACCAACTAAGGTTAAGGCATCGGCAAGCTCATTGTCATCTGCCTGAACTGAAACAAGCTGTCTAAGCCATGATGAAGGAACAAGCATCTTTAAGTTACCTAAAACTGACTGAGAAATCTCATATCGTTGTCATAAAACAGGCGGATATCGTTAATCCCGTACTTCAGCATGGCGATCCTCTCAATACCCAGACCAAATGCAAAGCCACTGTACTTCTCAGGATCAATGCCAACATGCCTGAAGACCGCAGGATGAACCAAACCTGCACCAAGAACCTCCAGCCATCCAGTATGGGAGCAGACCCTGCACCCTTCTCCCCTGCACATGACGCACTGTATATCAATTTCAGCACTTGGTTCAGTAAAAGGGAAAAAGCTTGGTCTGAATCTCACCTTGGTATCTCGATGAAAGATCTCCTGGGCAAAATGGGTAAGTATTCCCTTTAAATGAGCAAAGGAGACGTTTTCATCAACCATCAGGCCTTCCACCTGATGAAACATAGGGGTATGTGTAATGTCAGAATCACACCTATACACCTTTCCAGGAGCGATAATCCGTATTGGAGGCCTCATTTGCTCCATAGTGCGTATCTGGATGGGAGATGTGTGGGTACGCAGTAACACCTTGTTGTCAACGTAAAAGGTGTCCTGCATATCCCTTGCAGGATGATCTGGAGGAATATTCAATGCCTCAAAATTGTAAAAATCAAGCTCTATCTCTGGCCCTTGTGCCGCAGAAAATCCAAGCTTTTCAAAAACCGAGCAGACTTCATCCAAAATCTGTGTGATGGGGTGGCTATGCCCAAGCGGCAGAGCCCTTCCAGGCAGGGTTGGATCAAACCCTTTTATCAGCCTTGGGCCCGCTGACTTTTCAAGGGCTTTGAGACGCTCCTTAATGGCCTTTTCGATCTTGACCTTGACCTGATTGGCCAGCTTGCCAATCTTTGGACGCTCTTCTTTGGGAAGGGTTCCAAGGCCCTTCAAGATGGAGGTGAGGACCCCTTTACGCCCAAGATACCTGACCTTTAAACCCTCAATGGCCTCCTTATCTTGGGCCTTTTCTATCGCTTCAAGGGCCTCCCCCTCAATGGACCTGAGCCGGTCTTCCATAGCTTTGAATACGGCCTTGTTTATTAAAGAGCGGCCTTTGCCTTCTCCACCAGAGCAGAAAAGGCATTTGGCTGGGTCACAGCAAGATCAGCCAATATCTTTCTGTCAACACCTACCTTGGCCTTGGCAAGACCTCCAATAAACTTACTGTAAGAAATATCGTTTAGTCGGCAGGCTGCATTTATCCTGGTAATCCAAAGCCTTCTGAAAGAACGCTTTTTGGCACGCCTGTCACGGTAGGCGTAACAAAGGGCCTTTTCAACACTATCCTTTGCCTGACGATAGCAGCGACTTCTGGCCCCACGAAAACCCTTTGCCAGCTTGAGTAGCTTTTTTCTGCGGCGCCTGGCCTTAAAACCTCTCTTTACCCTTGGCATTTGTAATACTCCTATTAATTAAAAAAATTAAACTTTATTAAACTTTAAAAAATTTCTAAAAATCAACATCGTATGTGGGAGCATCTTCCGGCAAGATCGCCAGTTACAACATATTTGTCATCCACCTTGTGCTCCCTGTAATAAACTTTTAATGAAGATAGCCTAGTCTTTTAGGAACACCAGCCCTGTCACTAGTTTACAACGTACTTTTGCAAGACTAGCCACAGAGGCAGTGAACATCAGGAGTAAGGCAGCATACGCTTGACATGGTCGAGCATCGCCTCTGAAACTACCCTGTCCTTTTTCATGTATCTTTTACGCTTTCTGCTCTTTTTTGTCAGAATATGGCTGTGACCAGGCCTATTAAATACAAACTTGCCTGAACCGGTCTTCTTGAACCGTTTGGCCGCAGCCCTCTTTGTCTTTAATTTTGGCATGATAAAGTCCCCGCTTATAATAAAAATTTAGGCACAAACGGCATTATTTAACCTCAAACGCCTGTAAGGTCAACGTCTAAAATCAAAAACAGATTGGCCCTCCCCTGTAAAGAGGCACAAATACAGAAGAGAACCCAATTTTACAAGATGGCTAGCGGGTCTTTTTGGGCGCAAGCACCATGGTCAGTGTGCGGCCTTCCATATTGGGCATATGTTCTACCACAGATATGTCGGCCATCTCTTCTGCTATCTGTTTCAGCATCTGCGCGCCCAATTCGGGATGAACAATCTCCCTTCCCCTGAACTGTACGGTGACCTTGACCTTGTTCCCCTGGTTAAGAAACTTGACGATCTTTTTCTTCTTGACGTTCATGTCATGAACATCGGTTCTAGGCCGCATCTTGACTTCCTTGACATGGATCACGGTCTGGCGCTTCTTGGCCTCCTGGGCCTTTTTGCTCTGTTCGTAACGATACTTTCCGTAATCCATAAGGCGACAGACAGGTGGTTTGGCATTTGGAGCCACCTCTACCAGGTCGAGACCAACCTGATTTGCCCTATCCAAGGCCTCTTCCAAGGTTACTATGCCAACCTGCTGTCCTTTTTCGTCAACCAGGCGAACTTCAGACGCCCTTATCCCTCTATTTACCCTTGCTTGCTGTTCTCTGGTGATGTGACACCTCCCATTTTTTCTTCTTGTGCCTGCCTGTTTAGAAGATCTACAAACTTGTCAACAGACATGGCCTCCAAGGTTTCTCCTCTCCGAGTTCTAGGACTGACTGTTTTATCAGCCACTTCCTGATCCCCCAAAACTAACATAAACGGTATCTTTTCCAACTGGGCCTCTCTTATCTTTTTGCCCAACTTTTCGTTTCTAAGATCAATGTCGGCCCTTATTCCTCTGGCCCTTAAAATATCAAGCACCTCTCTAGCCCATTCATCCTGCCTATCGGTTATGGTCATAACCCTTGCTTGAACAGGGGAAAGCCATATGGGAAAGGCGCCTGCATAGTGTTCTATCAGAACCCCAAAAAACCTTTCAAGAGATCCCAAAAGTGCCCTATGGACCATTATCGGTGCATGTTCCTTGCCATCTTCACCTGTAAACTTTACATCAAACCTTTCTGGCAGATTAAAATCCACCTGAATGGTTGAACACTGCCAAGACCTATCGAGACAGTCCTTTATCTTTATGTCTATCTTGGGACCATAAAAGACGCCTTCACCTGGATCAATCTCATATTCCAAGCCCTTGGATTCAAGCGCCCTGCGTAGGGCATTGGTCGCAAGCTCCCAATGTTCGTCACTTCCCACATACTTCTCAGGCCGTGTTGAAAGATATATGTCATACTTCTTAAAGCCAAAGACCTGGAGCATGTATAAGGTCATATCTAAAATCTCAATGATCTCCGCATCGAGCTGTTCGGGCATACAGAATATATGGGCATCGTCCTGCGTAAAGCCTCTCACCCTCATGAGGCCGTGGAGCGTTCCTGTACGTTCATACCGATAAACCGTTCCAAGCTCGCACCACCTGAGGGGAAGCTCCCTATAACTCCGCTTTCTGGAATTATAGATGGCGATGTGAAAAGGACAATTCATGGGTTTTATCTGATACTCCACCTCATCTATCTGCATGGGAGCATACATGTTTTCAGAATAGAAATCCAAGTGTCCACTTGTTTTCCAAAGATCTCTTTTGGCGATATGGGGGGTAAAAAGAAGACTGTATCCCCGTTTCAGGTGTTCATCCCGCCAAAAGTCTTCCATTATCTTCCTGACAAGCGCCCCCTTGGGATGCCAAAGTATGAGCCCTGGACCAATGGATTCCTCAATGGAGAAAAGCTCGAGTTCTTTTCCAAGTTTTCTATGATCTCGTCTCTTTGCCTCTTCAAGGCGCTCTATATGCTCCTTTAGCTCCTTCTTGTCAAAAAAAGATGTACCATAGATCCTTTGGAGCATCTCCCTATTCTCATCACCTCTCCAAAAGGCCCCTGCAACATTAAGCAATTTGAAGGCAGGAATCTTCCCTGTATCAGGAAGGTGTGGGCCACGGCAAAGATCTATAAAATCTCCCTGTTTGTAAAGGGATACCTTTTTCTCTCCCTGTTCCTTAAGCTCTAGGAGAAGTTCTACCTTGTACGGCTCATTGGCCTTTTGGAAGAAAGAGATGGCCTCGTCAATATCCATCTCCACTCTTTCAAGAGGCAGGGCCTTTTTGGAGAACTCCTTCATCTTTTTTTCTATCTTTTTAAGATCATCTGGAGAAAAGGGCTTTGGAGTGTTGAAGTCGTAATAAAAACCTTGCTCAATGGCAGGGCCGATTGCAACTTGCACATCAGGATACAACTCTTTAACAGCCTGAGCCATAAGATGCGCTGTGGTATGACGAAGCACATCTAGAGCCTCTTCGTCTCCCAAAAAGACCGGGCTCAACTCACAATCTTTCTCAAGCCTATAGCTCAGGTCCTTTAGCTCTCCATCTACCTTTGCCAATATGAGCCTTTTTCTTTGCTTTTTACTGAGGCCTTCAGACAGAACCTCGCCTGCACTTTTACCTTCTTCTACTTCTATTGTCTGACCGTCTTCCCTTCTGACTTTAATCATCTGTCCCCATGTCCTCGTATGATCCTGATGTTTTACCGATGCCCTGCAATAAAAAAGGCATCTGGGCCAATAACATTGACCATTCAGATGCCTCTTTCTTACAAATTTTGTGGGACAAAGTAAATATTTATTAAAAAAACCAGCCTTTTCTTTGGCTCTGTAAACTGAAATTCACCATAAAAAAATAAAACCTGGTAGGCGCGGGCGGGATCGAACCGCCGACTTCTACCGCGTCAAGGTAGCGCTCTCCCCCTGAGCTACGCGCCTGCAACCCCGAAACGAAACAATGGATTTGTCTGATAACAAGAATTATATTTCATGTCAAGATGGAGGTTAAGCCATGATTTCAACTGAACTCGTAAAAAGAATATTTGAAGCGGCAAGCATTCAGAGATGGAACGACCATGTAAGACCTGTTGAATTGACAGAGCTGGACAAACAGTCCCACAAGATGCTCATTGCCTACATGCTTGCCAGGTTTCAGGAACAGCTCCAGAAAATAAATTGGCTCCAACTGATTGAAGGCGGCTTCTTTGAGTTTTTGCAAAGAGTGGTGCTAACCGACATAAAGCCCCCTGTATTTCATTACCTTATGAAAAAGGCAGGCACTGAGCTTAACCGTTACGTGCTTGAACAGGTGAAAGAAGAGCTAAGAGGCCTGGTAAGCCTTTCCACAGGGCGTCCTTTGGCAGATGAAATGAAGATATACCTGGAAGACAGCAGCTATGGAGCCGTGGAAAGACGCATCTTGAGTGCTGCCCACTATCTTGCCACCAAATGGGAATTTGATCTTGTTTATCATGCCTTTCCAAAGATGTATGGAATTGAGGAGACCAAAAGGGAAATAGAAGACAAGATCGAAGATTACTATGAGCTTACAGGCGTTCAAAAGATCCTACTTGGCGGCAAGTCCCATCACTTTGTAGACCTCTTGAGTCAGCTAAGATTTCAAAAAAGGTGGTCAAAAACCCCTCGGATTCCACAGACTACAGTACTTGGACACATGCTTGTTGTTGCACTCTTTTCATATCTGCTGACCCCACTTCTCACTAAAAAGCCCTGCCCCAAAAGGCTTTACAACAACTTCTTTTCTGCACTCTTTCATGACCTTCCAGAGGTATATACCAGAGATATCATCTCTCCTGTAAAAAGAAGGGTCGCTGGCCTGGACCGGGTCATTCTGGAATATGAAAAGAAGAAATTAGAAGAAAAGATACTGCCGCTCCTGCCTGATTCGTGGCAAGAAGAGGTGGTCTATTTTCTTGAGCACCAATTTGACAATAGGATAGTGGAACATGGTAGGTGCAAGGTGGTGGAAGAGATTACAGATGAAATGAATACAGACGAGTTTTCACCTGTTGACGGCTCCCTGGTTAAGATCGCTGATGAAATGGCAGCCTACTGGGAGGCCGCCATTTCTGTATCTCATGGAATACGCTCTCCTCATCTTGAGGAGGCAATATCGTCCCTTGAATCAAAATATAAAAAAGACCAAAGGTTTTCGCCTATATTTTCAACCAAAGGTTACTCATAACTATCTGCCTTTATCTTCCATATCTGGAAAAGAGGGGTGTTGAGTGCAACTGGCTCAAAATAGGTGGTGTTAAACTTGTGTCTCAAAAAAAGCTTGTTGAATACAGACTCTGCAATGTCTTCACTCATGAGCGCAGAGTAGCTTCCTGGGATCACCTCTAAGTGGTAGCCTTGCTCAACAGGATATGTTCTTTTGTCTATTTTGTAAGGATATCTAATATAAAGTGCCTTCAAAGGTATGGCCTTACCCCCAAAATATACGATCCCATTGCTTATATCAGCCTTTAAAGATTGGCCCCTGTTGGTTACGGCAGTAATGACCTGGCCTTTCACTTTGGTGTTATAGAAAGGAAGATATGTGGGATGGATACCATCATGTTTGGCTGGGTCCCACGATCCAAGCCAAAACCACCAGTAGTTGGTAACGGTAAGACGCCAATCCGTAAAAAGATAGACTGGTCGTGTCTGTTTGGGGAAAAAGAAACTAAGCCAATCCTCAACTGTTACAATGTCTTTTTGAGGCTTTAGGCCGGCAGATGCTATCATGCGCTCTGCATTTACCGGGCCTGCAGACAAGACCTCTTTTATAAACCTAAAACCCTTTGTGGTATTGTCCCCAAGGGCGTGATAAACCGTGTGTGTCCCATGTATAATTCCCCTTTGAACAAAAAAGTTCATAATATTGGCTGCAAGTCTATCATCAGATGTGGTGTATGGAATGCCATTAAATACAGAGCGTTCCCCGCCATGTACCTGGCCATCATTTATAGTTGCCCTCTTAGCCCAATAAATCATGGGATAGCCATGGTCCCACCAGGCCCAAATAACCGAATTGGGCGGGGTCTTTTCCTTTGCCTCAACCATGCCCTTTATAAGAAAAGGTGGCTCTTTAGGCCAAAAGGTCTTTGCAAAACCCTTTTGCACCGAAGGATAAATCAGGATCGATATTACTGCTGCCATAATTGCCCATCTCATCAGAGGAGATCCTAGTCTCTCCTTCAAAAAGTAGTAGCTCTCATAAAGTATACAACCTATTCCAAGGGCTAAGGTGGGTGCCAGGAATATGAGAAATCTTTTTGCAAAGAAAAAGGAAAGGCCACTTAGGATCAACGGCACGGCCAAATATAACGCCTTGGCTCTAAAGCGGTAAAAAAGGAACAAAAGACCAATTATGCCTGTAGAAAAGGCAAGGATACTATCGGTGGTCTTTGCGATAATTTCTCCAAAACTTGGGATTGCCTGTTCTGAAATAGAAACACCTATATTTGGAAAATCTCCTGCAACTTCCTTTGATATGTATTTGTAAATATTTGCTATATGCTGAACCGACTTTATAGGAAGATCTGCTCCACTTAAAAAGAAAATGGCAAGCACAAACGTTATTAGTAGGCCAAAGAATATGGCCCCTTCCCTCTTGTCTGGTCTGTAGAAAAGAACTATTGCCACAGCCGTTGGCAAAAGAGCGATGACTGTTGCCACCTGAGGCGTTTGATCCCACCACCACATAAAGAGAAAGTAGTTCAGCAAGACCCCTAAAAACCATAGATATCTAGAACGTCCTTTGGTTTCGCCAAACTTAAGGGCAAAAAAGACGGCTGCCATAGCAAAAGTGACGTTCATACAGTCTGTATCAAACCAACCAAGACTGCTTCTATATACGTAATAAAATGACATGAGTGAAAAGAGGCCTGCCACACATCCCATTATGGGGCCTCCATAAAAGCGCCCAATACCATAAACAGGGAAAAAGAGCGCAAGCCCCAGAACAGCCGGCGCAACAGCGGCAATCCAGTTCAAAGAGGCCCCTGTAATCTTTTGGACGCCAAAGGCAATGGAAGACAGAAGTGGCGGAGGCTGAGGTCTTGGTGGACAGTCTGGAACAGCGCGCTTTTCATCTATGGGGTGATAGGCATCTTCAACAAGGTCCCGCGCAAGCGTCAGGTAGTAGTATCCGTCAAAGGTTGTAAGAAGCGGCTGTGAGTTAAAAAATGCCCTGTCTGGCTGGGCATTCCAATCTTGTAAGTCCTCTATCCTAACTAGAAAGGCAACAAGAAGTACAAGAATAATAAAAATGAGTTCTGTCCATCTACTGTTCGTAAACAAGGGGGGTATCCTCCATGTGTGCTTTTAAGATTTTTAAGAAAAAATTTTTCTCCAGGTCTCTAATACTCTTTTTCGTACCTCGTCAAGTTCTGCTAAAGCCATAATTGGCTCTTCTAGATCAAGGCCCTTTAGGCTCACGTATTCCTGATAGGTTTTAAAAGCGCCAGAAAGCACTTTTGCCTGAGCTTCTGAAAGAAATCCTGTAGTTCCTAAGACTTCCAAGAGTCTTTCCGTACCCCTGTGCTTGACTAAGGAAGGCTCCTGACAGGCGTATTTGAGCACCAAAAACTGCACAATGAACTCTATATCAACAAGGCCACCAGGAGACTTTTTTATGTGAAACATTCCTTCCTTTAGCTTTACGCTCTCAAGCATCTTATTACGCATATCAACAACTTCTGCCTTTAGCTGTTCTTGATCGCGTTTTTGAGTAAGTACCAACTGTCTGATCTTTTCAAAGATTTTGCCGCACCTTTCATCACCACAAATAAAGCGTGCCTTTATAAGGGCCTGATGCTCCCAAGTCCAGGCCTTTTTAAGCTGATATTCTTCAAAGGTCTCCATGGTGCTTACCAACACCCCTTGAGAGCCATTTGGCCTTAATCTTGTGTCAATTTCATAAAGAATGCCTTGGGATGTGCGAGTAGATAAGAAAAATATAAGCCTTTGAACCAGCCTAGAATAAAAGTAACTAAGCTCTCCTCTTTGAGCAGATGTTAACTCACCAAAATGGTTTGGATCATAAAGAAAGACCAGATCAAGATCTGACAAATAGGTCATTTCCCTGCTTCCAAGGCGTCCATAAGCCACAATGGCCAGGCCGCTTTCCCTAGAGCCAAAAGATTTCCCGATAAAAGAGGGGGCTTTTGGCAACATATCTTCCAAGGCCCCTTCAAACACCTCTGAAAGAAGTATTTCTGCAAGGTTGGCAAGCTCTATGCTTACTCTATCAATGGGAATTACCTTTTTGAGCTGGCTTGCTGCTATCCTAAGGATGTTGGCCTTTTTAAAGCGCCTAAGCTCATCGAGCCAGTGTTCCAGATCCTTTCTGGAAAGGGCATCAATGGTGGTTGCAAGGAGTTTTTTAAGCTCCTCTTTGCTGGAGCCTTTAAACAGGGTATCACCACTAACCAGCTCATCCAAAAGTATTGGCTGGCGGGTGATGAGCTGGGCAATAAGACGGCTTTTACTGCACAGATAAACAAGGTGTTCAAGGGCTGGGGGGTTTTGATTTAAGAGCACAAGATAAATGCTGCGTTTTAATACGGACTCAAATATGGAAAGCACCTGTTTGAGTGCCTTATCTGGAGCGCTGCTCTTTGCTGATGTCAAAAGCAGCCGAGGCATTAGGTTATCAAGAAGCTCCCTAACCTGCCCTGATAGTGCCCTTACTTTTTTGGAATCTTTAAAATTCTTTATTAAAGAGCCTGTTTCTTCAGGCGATTTAAAACCCCACTCTTTGAGGATCTCGATGGCCTTTTTATCATCTGGATCTGTCCAGATAAATACGGCCTTAAGCATCTTTTCATCTTTCTGCTCATTACTTTCACAGGTGGCTTCACTCTCACACTCCTGAAAAAGCCCTTTAAAAACCCGAGATGTTTTATCAGTCTTTTGAAGGTAATCTTTGTGAAACTCATCCCAACTTGGATAACCCATTGAAACAGCAAGCTTTAAACGCCTTTCCTCCTGCTGCGGAAGAAGCTGAACCTGCATGTCGCCATATTCCTGTAATCTGTTTTCTACAGTCCTCAAAAATACATAAGTTTCAGCAAGAACTTCACACGTCTTCGCATCCAGTAAGCCAAGCTCCTTTATCACCTCAAGGGCTGAAAGAAGATTGGGTGTTTGAAGCGCCTTTATCCTTCCTCCCTTTATGAGCTGAAAGGTCTGGACAGTAAACTCAATGTCCCTTATTC
>JAMOUE010000078.1 GCA_027068235.1 Deltaproteobacteria bacterium
AGCCCCCTTTTTTGCTTCCATATCTCGCTATCTCAATTGCTTTAAGACGAACTTTCGTGTTGGGCACAAAAACTTTGATTATTTCTTCATAAATCAGCTTCTCTATATAGTGAAGGTGCGAGGCAAGCTGCTCTATGTTGTCCATGTTACCACATAGGACTTCTGAGATTTCATCCAGTGCCAAGCTGGGAATGAAAATTTCAATCTCGCCAGTAATGGCCTGGATCAGGAGCTTTTGGGCCAAATCTTGTAACGTCCTACCGTAGATGTATTCAAGAAATATATTAGCATCCAGGACATACTTTTTCTTACTTTCCATATTTCTTACGTGCAAAATATGCTTTTTTTTCTCTGATTTTTGTCAAAATATCAGTGGGGTCTTCATCAATTTCCATGGTTGGTAGGCTATGTAACTCATCTATGAGCCTTCTTTGTTGCGGAGTGATTCCCTTTTTCTCTGTTGCAGCAGAATCATTTAAAGGAACAATTTTGGCTAACGGCTTGCCCTTGCGCTCAATTACTATGGATTCCCCCTTATAATAAACCTCATCAAGCAGGGTTCCGAGTTGTCTCCGAGCCAAGGTTGCATCGACTGTTTTTTCCATAATTCCCCCAAGTCAAGCATATTAACTATATAAATTATAATAGTTGAACTGGACTGGTTGTCAAATTACATAAAGTTCCCTTCTTTTTGGAATTCAAAAAACATTTCAGATGTCACTAAAGGCTCCAAATATTTGGTAGCGCATTATCTAGGAAGTTCCTCAATGGGCAGAAGGGGTGGAAGGGCTTTTCTAAACCATTGGAACGAGCCCGTTACAGATTCTTAGGCGAAGCGGAGCGGCCGAAACCTCCATTTAGCGAGCGTAGCGAGCGACTTTGGAGCGTTTCAGCGAAGCAAGCCTTAGAAGATGTTAGGGCGAAATTCCGGTTTGAAAAGCCATTTCACCCCAGAAAGCCCCATTTCAAAGGCCGAGTTACCTTTTTCCAAAATCCCGTTCAAAAAGTCTGGCCAGCAAGACTAAAACAAAATGGTCGCAAGTCAAACATGCTGCCTAAAGGCATTATTAAAAATGAAAAGGGGTGAAAGGAATTGGCAAAATCCCTTCACCTCGCATAGCTGCTATAACTAACTATTAAAAAAGTATATCTATTTAAAAATGAAAACGGGTCAAGACAACTTCCAAGACTTTACCATTGTTAGATTCATCAAGATAAAATTGGCCATCTTTCATAAAAAACTTGGCTTTTCCAAGAACTAAGCCCATAGGCTCTACATAATTAGCCTCTCCAAAATGGCTACCATCTTTCCACACCATCTCATCGGCATTGGCCATGGTGCCCTCCCAATTACCAGTGAAAGATGACCAGAACGGAATGCCAGGCTCGATATGACCGTCCACTTCCTTTGCAGGGAAGCAAAAGTATTTTCCAGCAAACATTCGATCGCCTACAACTTCTAAAAAGATTCCTATTCCGTCCATTATGACCCACCATCCTGTAAATTGAACGTTTTGGCTTCCCTTAGCCCCTATATTTTCAAGAAACTTGGTGAGCTGATAACCAAATCTAGTAACTCCAGTTCTAGTATTTTCGTAATTAATACGAGCATCTACTCCATTGTAACTGAGCTCAAAACCTCCTACATCAGTATAAGAATACTGTGGCTCTTTTACCCCCCAGTTCTCAACATAATAAATGCGTCCTGCATATTTATTGGCTGCAACCTCTTCTCCTGAAAGAAGATACCAACAAGGCCGAATCACTCCATCTACAGGCTCATTTTGATAATCAAAAACCACCCCAAAGAAATGAGTTCCCTGCGCTTCAACAGCCAATCCAGTGCCAGGAGCTCCTGGATCATACCACCAGCCAGTTACTCCAGCATATCCAACCATTGGAACAAGAATAAACATTAAAGCCAACAAAACATTCTTCATCTTCATTAGTCTGTACCTCCATGATTTTTCCACAACCTAACATTAATAACAGAAAGTCTATCTATGCCAGCCTTTACCAAATACACAAGAAAACACTGTTTATGTAACATAATCTGCCATCCATTGCGAAGGCTCAAAAAACAAGAGCAATCTTCCTATTTTCCTATTTCCATATTTATTGTAGAAAGCTGCTTTACTCTACTTGCTAATGATAACGGCAACCGATCTATAATCTCTTTTTCTAGTCATTTTAATATTACTGTTTCAATTTGACATTGCTTTTACTCAGCCCCCTTCCCTCCTCCATCACATACTTTCCAGGGCCGAAACTTGTCTTTCCTCCCACATGCACCTATTCTCCAAGAGCAAAAAAAGGAATGAATAGATGGCAAAGTGTAATTGTTACACTACAGAAACCACAACCACCAAACATCACCTGACAGCCTTTTTGCGGATAAGGCGCCACGAAGCGACAAACATGGCAAGAATTGGATGGCGCCTTAAGAATGGGCCAAGTTTTATCCTGACACCTGAATGACGCTCAATCTTCCACAGGGCATAGTCAACTCCTCCGGCAAAGGTAAAAGTGGCCTTTAACAGCCTAAAAAGAGACAAAATCTTGCCTGCACCTATACGCAAGGCCCACGGTAAAGAGCAAGCAAGGAAGCGGGAGTTCTTCACTTCAACAAGGTAGCGTTTATCAGTATCTGCCTTTTTTATATTCCAGCCCTTACCACATACATTTTCCAGTATTGGAGGAGTGACATCCTCAAAATACCGCTTATTTTTTTCCCATATAAGTCTTGCCCTCTCCCTTCCTTCAGGCCTAAGCTCTGCCATGTAGGTAAGCTCCAACCCTCTTTGCCACAGCCTTGCCACAGCTAAATTAGGCCAAAGACATGGAATAACGCGACTTACAAATGTAAACATGGCACTGCATATACATCTGGTTAGCTCTTCCAGTACCCTTTCATCTTTATAGTATATGAGCTGCATTGGCTGAGAAAATCTGGCCCAGAAGTAGGAATGAAACCATAGTGGAGAAGTGGCCCTTTTAAGCTGATTCATGGAAATAACCGCATACTTGAGCCTCAAGATATCATCTCCATAGGGTACTTCCATATAATACACATTTGGGGGCAAAAGGTAGTTGAAAATGGCAGGAATAATAGAACCATAAAAACTGTGGTAGCCTTCCACAACCACATATATGTCAGCTATGGAATCACCTTTTTTAAAACCCGAATGCAAACAGCTTCCATAAAAAACAAGCCCAAGAATCCCCTTTGGATGAGCACCTAACAGGGCCTGGCTAATGGCCTGCAACGGTGGAGATGAAGGTCTTTTGAGCTTATTACGTACAAGATTCCTAACAACAAGTGGCGCCTTTCCCATAACTACCACTTCCAAAAAAGAAGCTCTGAGGCCTTTTCAATTGTAAAACAAGACTCACTACCTTCAGGAGGCATAAGTTCACCATCAACAGCAAGGGCAGACCTGGAGAAAACATGCACCTTTGAAAAATTTGATGAAAAGTAACCATTTTTCAGGGTAAGGTCTGGATGAGTACGGCCAGCAAGAATAAAAGGAAGAAGCCTCATGAATTTCTTTGCCTTTTTGAAAAATACTGTAATGTTTCCCTTTCCTGGATGATAGTGCCAAAAGGGTTTTATGCCCCAAAAGAGGCGTTCAAGAGAGGAGAC
>JAMOUE010000079.1 GCA_027068235.1 Deltaproteobacteria bacterium
GTGGTGACAGGAGATAGTGTGGAAAGGAGAAAGCCACAGCCTGATCCCTACTTGGCAGGCCTTAAGGGCATTGGAAACGGTTTGAAGGGTGAGAGTGTGGCTGTTGAAAATGCCCCTGCCGGCATAGAGTCGGCCAAAAGGGCGGGACTTAAATGTATTGCAATCACAACCACCCTTTCTGATGAACAGCTAAGAGATGCAGACCTGATTGTCAGACACCACCATGAGCTGGCTGATATTATCTTGAGATAAAGATAATATCCTTAAAATTCTTCTTTGCTCATAACCATTCCTGTAAGGATCTTGGGATAGAAGAATGTGGATTTGTGTGGCATGCACAGGCCGGCATCTGCAACTGCAAGCACCTGTTCCACCTTGGTCGGATGCATAAAAAAGAGCATCTGCCCAGGCTTCAAACTCTCAAGTGCCCTTTGGGAATCGGCAATAAAGTGTATATCCCTGCCTGCCTCAAGCCTGTCTGGATCTATGCCAAGTGCCCTTTTGAAGACCAGTTCCTCAAGAACCACTACGTCTAGGTCTGCCAGCTCCTTATGTTCAACCCCTTTCAAAAGTTCTTCTCTTGCTTCATCCTTTGGACAAAGAACAAATGATTGTCTGCTATGTCCAAGCATGACGCTTATTCCCTGGGAACAGGTGGTGGCCGTTACATCTTCAAAGGTATCGGCCTGTTCCACAAGCCCTGTGGCATCAGAAATATCAAAGGATTTTATGTGGAATAGGTTTGACAAACGGTCTTTTACATCCTGTTCAGACATTCCGTCTGGTAGATTCAACAGACGGTGGGTGGGAAGTACCACAAGACCAGGGTCTTTGGCGTCTACTAAGTAAGCTAGAGTGAAGTTGTAGGGGGCATCTGGGCCCAAGCCGTATCGTGCCTCCATCTCTTTTCTGTATCTGATGGCAGTGGTGTATCTGTGGTGTCCATCTGCAATGTAAAGCTGCATGGAGGCAAATTGCTCCTTTAGGGCATTTAATGTCTCCTCATCACTAATCTTCCAAAGGGTATGGAGAACACCAAGCGGATCTTCCACCTGGAGTAGTTGCTCCCTGTGGGCAGAATCCAAACAACTTGAAACATCCTTGTTGTGTCTGTAGATCATAAAGATCTGGCTGAATTGGGCCTTGGTTGCACTTCTTAAGAGAAATCTGTCCTCTGTGACCTTGGCAAAGGTTCTTTCATGAGGAAGAATAGTGCGTTTTTCCCAGTCATCGGCTCGCACAAGGCTTACAAAGCCGCGCCTGACAATCTTCTTGTCCCCGTCTTGGTATTCTACGTCATAGGGATATATGGCAGGTGCAATATCGTGCGACAATACCCTTTCCTTTAACCATTTATGAAATAGGTAGGCAGCACATTGATACTTGTTGACTTTCTGCCCTTTGCAATCTTTTTCATCTGGAAGCTCTAGTGCAAAGATATTTTTGGGATTTTTCTGTACGAATCCATCCCTTTCTGCCTTGTCAACAATATCATAGGGTGGAGCAACCAGATCTCTTATGTCTGGAAACAGTTCCGTATTGTAATAGACACCCTTGAAGGGAGTGATAGAAGCCATTTCATATCCTTTCCGCTCTGCAAATGTAGCTACTGCTGCATAATTTCAAAATATTTTTTGAAGGCAAGCCTGGCATAACTTGCAGATCTTCTCCCCAAAACACCTTCGTGAGCCACAAAGACCCCCACAGCCAGACAGCGTCCATTTTTTTTGTTACAGGCAAAGCCACTGAACAGGTCATATTTGATGCTGTGATCGCTATTGTCAATAGTGCCTGTCTTGCCTCCAATAACGAGGTTTTTTAGGACCTCGTCCTTTTCCCAGCCCCTAAACGCCCTTTTGGCAGTGCCTTTTGTGATGGTTTCGTGCATCATCTGCCTAAGGAACAAGGCAGTTTTGGGATTCACTGCCCTTATAAGGGGATAGAAAGTGTTTTGATAGACCATTTCTCCGCCTTTTTCAACAACCATGTCTATAAAACTTGGGGCCATTATGACTCCGCCATTTGCGATGCCTGCGGATATGAGGGCTTCATGCAGGGCTGTGACGCGGGTGTTTCTATTGAAACCACTTGCTATCTCAGCCAGATGGAAAGGATCATTGTCGATTTTCAAGGGGCTGACGCTTACTGGTAACTCAAAGGGAATCTGTCTTTGCCATAGGAAACGGTTTGCCATTTCCCACAGTCCCTCTCTCTTGAGGTATTTCATGCCAAGTTTTCCAAAGACAGGATTTATAGAACTAGAAAAGGCCTCTTTAAGGGTTACTCTAGAGGTATAGGGTGTCTTTTTATCCTTTAGTTGATACTTGTAAAGGGTATGTTTGCCACCATTAAAGAACAAAACCGTAGAAGGGCGCATTGAAAAAAATTCTATGGCTCCTGCAGCGGTAACTATCTTGAAAAGGCTTGCAGATGGTATCAGGCGTTGTGTCCAAACCTTCGACAAGGGATTATATCTGTCAAAGCCTGCCATGGCTACAACACGCCCTGATAGTGGGTCAATGCAGACTATTGCGCTTCTGGCCCCTGTAGCATCATCAAAGAGACGGTCGAGATATTCTTGTAGGGACTGATTGATAGTTGTTGTGGCTACATAGCGTTTTGAACCCACACGAAAGGCAAAACGTTTTCTAGTCAGTTCCACTGGCGATTTCTGATCCAGGAGATGGCGCAGGGTATCTTTTGAAAGAAAACCTTTATTTATTAAATTTTGCTTCCAGTCCTTAACAACTGATACGCTGCTGGCCAAAGGAGGTTGTAAGACGATAAATACCAAGGCCAATATTACAAAGATGATCGATATGCTCTTAAGTATATTGATGCTGTATAGTTTCAATTTTTCTCTCCTGTAAAGTTAACGTCCTTAGCAGATCTGTCGTCTCTCTTGTGTTTTTCAGCAGTAATAACGTGCAAAAAAGTCATTTTTTCTGCTCCTATGACTAGTAGACGCTACTTTTGTGCCAATAGTTCAAAGTGTAGGCAAAGACCGTCATATTTGGCCTTTTTGTATTATTAAGCAGTTATTAGATGTGTAATTTTATGATTTCGTTCCAAAATAGGGTTGGCTTGTCATTTGTTTTTGTATGGAAAGTTGACTCACAGCGTCAAATTATTTGATTGGACATGTTCTTTTCCTATTATTATCTTTAAGTAAAACTATCCATATGGAGGTGCAATTCGTGAATTACAAAAAGTACTTTTTTCTCCTAGGTTCTGTTGTGTGGTTATTGGCAGCAGGATGTGCAAGTCAAACAGGCTGGCAGCCAGTAGTTGACCCATACAATGATCCAAGAGCCGCTTATATAAACCAAGATCTTGCTGAATGCAAAGTTCTTGCCCAACGTGTCTCTGGATATACTCCAGAAGAGGTCATAAAGGGTGGTCTCATCGGAGGTGCCATTGGGGCAGCATCTGGTGCAGCAATAGGTGCAGCAGTGGGTTCTCCAGGTAGCGGTGCAGCAATAGGTGCTGCTACAGGTGGCACAAGTGGTGGATTTTACAAGGGCATGGATGCTGAAACAGCTTACAAAAACGCTTACATTCGCTGTATGAGGGGCCGTGGCCACAATGTTTTGAATTAGTGTTGATTTAGTTAGTGAATGGCTACCTCTGGATAAGAT
>JAMOUE010000080.1 GCA_027068235.1 Deltaproteobacteria bacterium
GAATACCTTTGGGGATAAGCAGCCAAACAAGGATCTTTTCTGAGATTTGAGAATAGGAATCACTTGTTTTTGATAGGGAAGTGATAAAAGGTTTTACATAACGAGATGGTGCAATTTTTAAGACAAGAACGCCCTTCCCCCCTGCTATCCTTTTGGCAAGATAAAGACCTAGCTCACCAGAGGTAACGCCCCTTGCTAGTTGGCAGCCTTGTTCGTCAGATAATGCCCTCTTGAAATAGGATCGAAATCCATAATTTTTGCCCTCAAAATTGGGATCAGTTGAGATTAAACAAGTGCCCTTTGAATCTAATAAGTAAATTGCACGAAAGCCTTCCTTGACCCTTGCCTCTTTTAGACGTTTTTTTATCTTTTGATAAAGGTAGTTGTTATCAGAGCTATTTCGTGATTCCAGCAATGTTTCAAAGGGCAGAGTGGATGCTAAAAAATCTGAAATGCGCCATGCAAGATTAATATCTTTTTTTAAATAATGTATATTTTGTATGATACTACTTCTAATTAATGATACATTGTTTTGGTTAATGAATTTATGCCCAAACCATGATAAAAGGCCTGCAACAAGAAAAAGAAAACTTATAAGTAGAGGCATTACACAAATTTTTTGAAAACGCATTTCAAGCACCAGAAAATTTTGTATTTTGTTTTAAGTTTAAGGCAATTTGTCTGAATAAATGAGAATAAAAAAGTAGTTTTTATCTTATGAAAGATGTATATTATTAAATCTTTTGTGCAAGTCCAGATAAAATTTCTTATATAGTTTTATTAAAATTATTAAAAAGAAGATAGAGATATAGAGATATGGCAATAGAATTATTCAATGACGGAAACCACAGGTGTATTAAGTTTGACGATTTGACCAAAGAAGGTGAGATCCCTGCTAACCAATTTATGATAGTGCAGGATAAAAGGGGAGTTCTCCTTGATCCCGGAGGTAACAAGCTTTTTTCCCAATTGAGTGTTGAAATTTCCATGTATGCCCCCCCTCAAAGGCTTGAATATATTTTCTTGTCTCATCAAGATCCAGATGTAGGGGCTGGATTAAATGGCTGGTTACTCATGACAGAGGCCAAAATCGTAATTTCAGCTCTTTGGACTAGGTTTATCCCCAATTTTTGCACTAGTAGTTTTGCAGAAAACCGAGTCATAGCAGTTCCTGATGAGGGAATGAGCCTTGATTTTGTTGGAAATGAACTCAAGCTTATTCCAGCACATTTTCTGCATTCTCCCGGTAATTTTCATCTTTATGATCCGGTTGCAAAAATACTTTTTACAGGAGACTTAGGGGCATCCATAGCACCTCCATTTGAAAATATAACATCTCTTGAACAGTTTCAGGAGCATATCCAGTATATGAGCGGCTTTCACGCAAGGTATATTCCTCATTCATCAGCTTGCAGGCAATGGGCCAGCATAGCCAGAACCCTTGATATAGATATGATAGTTCCCCAACATGGAGCTAGATTCTCAGGGAAAGAGCCAGTTAAGGCTTTTATAGACTGGATAGATGGTTTGACTTGTGCTCTAGGTTAAGATAATTAGGGTATATTGTAAAATGGTGCTATCCACTCAAAATGATAGAGTAGTTTTGGTGGTCGATGATGACTCTGCCTTGCAGGAGATTGTGAGGATAGGTCTTGAGAAACTAGGCAATGTAAAGTGTGTTTTTGCTAAAGATGGCCTAGAGGCCTTGGAGATTGCCCGATCACGCCGTATTGATTTCATTATAACCGACCTGCAAATGCCGGGCATGGATGGGATCACCTTTTTGAGCCATCTAATGGAAGAATTTCCTCACATTCCAAGGGCAGTTATGACTAGCATGGGTGAAAATTCTCAGGCTTATGCTGCTAAAACAGGGGTGGTGGCTGTGATTCCAAAGCCCATTGACATAAGCATGTTGGCAGAAAAGGTGAAGAGATGGCTGGAGACATACAAGATTCATACCCATACTGAAGGGGTAAGTCTTGTCTCTCTACTTCAGCTCATTGAATTGGATCAAAAGACTTGCACAGTAGGTGTGCAGGACAAACAAAATGGCAGGATAGGCCTTTTGCATATTCATAAAGGAAAGATGATCAATGCAAATGCCGGTAGCATGACTGGGTTAGATGCTGCCATGTATATATTGCAGTGGCCAGATGTCAGAGTTTGGATTCATGATTTGGCCGTCTCTCCAGAAGTTAAGATTGATTCCTCTATGCAGGCAATTTTAATTAATGCAGCCTTAGCAAAAGATGAAGGTAAAGCTGAGGCTTCAGACAATTCTGAAAAGGTTCCAACTCCAAAATGGATAAGGGAGCATAGACCAGAAGAGGTGCTTGTTAAGGAAAGCTCAGAACAGCCTATGGTGGAAAATCGGACACAAGCACAAGAATATCTGCCTCAAGAACAAGAAAATGAAATGGTGGAGCTTCCTAAATGGCTAACTCCAGGGGCTTATCAAGAAGAGCAGAAAGAGGAATCAAGTAGTGAAAATGTGAATGCGCAGGAACAGCTATTTCTTCAGAAGGTAGCAGAGGTGTTGGAAAAAAATCAGGTTGCTAAAAGTGAGCTTGATCTTTTATTTGATGAGGCTATTAGAGCATTCCGACAGAAGGAATATGAAAAATCTAAAGAGTTATGGCTTAAAGCAGAAGAACTAGCGCCTGGGCATCCTGTAATAAAGCAAAACCTTAAAATTCTTGAAAAGTATCTTTAGGAAAAGTGACGATTTTAAAGGGAAGTTATAGGACAGTTCTCTCAGAAGATCAGGCCAAAAAGCTTCTTCTGAATACCCATATGGTTCCAGAGGAAGTTGAAGTAAAATCAAAAGCCGCTGGGCCTTTTGACATTGAAACAAGGCCAGAGTTTCGATCTATTATCGAGCGAATAGAATATAGTCAAAGATTCATAGAATCGTATTCAGATAGTGCGCTTTTTACAACTGAGAGTGAAATCAATAAGATATTGCAAGATATATTGCGTGAAAGCATGCTCGATGGCATAGTGGTGGTAACATGGGATGCCTTTACGGTATTTGAGGTAAATAGGAATGAAAGTGGTATCACCTCCACAGCCATACCTGCCATAGGTATTATGTTGACAGAGGTGGTCAAGCGTGCCAAACAAGAAGAGGTTTTAAATAGACCAAAAGAATTGGTTTTATCAGGAGTAGACGGTGAGTTTGTGATTATCCGTTATTTCCAAAACCTAGAATGGCAATTCATATTAGTGGCTTATGCACGGCAAAAATGTTCATATAAAACCGCAACAGATTATGCCATGCAGCTTTGTGAGCCAATTTTAGCAGATTATGTGTTTATGTAATTTGGAATAAAAAGTTAATAGAGGAGTAACTATGAAGATGTCTCAGATGTCAAAATATGATGCTTTGAATATGATCTTACAGAGTTTATCAGCATCCAGCGGGGATATAGAAGCCTCTGCAGTTGTGTCAGCTGACGGGCTTTTGATGGCTTCAAACTTCCCAAAAGATATGGATGAAGAAAGGATGGCAGCAATGACTGCTGCACTTCTGGCCATTGGGGAACGCGCTGCAATGGAGCTCAGGAGAGGCAAGCTGGAACAGGTTTTTGTAAGAGGAACTGACGGATTTATTGTAATGATGTCCGCA
>JAMOUE010000081.1 GCA_027068235.1 Deltaproteobacteria bacterium
ACGTAACCACAAAATATATGTAGTAGAAGAATAAACCTTTTCTCACCAACAGAGTAACATCCTTGTATTTGCATCCTAAAAGCAGTAATAAAGCCCGTTAAAGACCACTTCTTGCATTTGATATGGAAAACCTTATAGCCACAATCGCATATCTTTTCATTGGTATCTTGTTAAGATTAACAGGAAGGCTCCCGAAGGACTTTTCAACCAGCTTAAACCTATTTGTAATATACGTTTCTCTGCCTGCCCTGGTACTACTTAAGGTTGTCAAAATGGATATAGGGCAAGGACTCTTTTTTGTTACATTACTTCCTTGGGTAATGGCTGCAACGGGAGCAGTTATGGTTCTTATACTTTCACGAATATTCAACTGGAGCAGAGAGATTACAGGGTGTCTCCTTCTTATGTGCTCTCTTGGAAATACTTCATTTCTTGGCATCCCAATGGTGAGGGCCTTTTTCGGTGAAAAAGGTATCACCTATGCCATAATATATGATCAACTTGGCTCTTTTCTTGCCCTTGCAACCTATGGCTCTATAGTACTTGCCCTATATGCTAGAGATGACAAAACCAAACCAAATTTTAAGGAAATTGTACTAAAAATCTGTACTTTCCCGCCATTTATGGCATTGGTCCTAGCATTTTTACTTAGAGGAATCACATTTCCTGGTTATCTCCAAGGGATATTAACCAGTATGGCAGCCACATTGATTCCTGTGGTTATGATAGCAGTTGGCTATCAGCTCCACTTAAAACTTGATCCTGGGGCCTTTGCTCCAATGGCAGTGGGACTCTTGATAAAACTTGTTGCAGCACCTCTCATTGCATTGATAATTACCAAACTCTTTGGATTACGGGGCGAACCCGTTAAGGTTGCAATATTTGAATCAGGCATGCCACCAATGGTTTCTGCCGGGGCGCTAGCCATTATGGCGAATCTTGCCCCTAAACTTACAGCGGCTCTTGTTGGCTCAGGAATATTTTTGAGTTTTATAACATTGCCTCTCCTTTTCAAGCTAATAGCCTTTTTCATCTAGCTAGTCCCATGTGTTTTTTTTACTTTGAATTTTTTTAGTGAAGATTTATTAGAAAAATTTTAATCTGTTTCGCCATGTCTAAAATGAAAAGGAAAAAAAGACAGGGGCCAAAAGTTCAGGCCAAAAGGGTCACCTTTCCGGAGGAACAGACAATTCCCTGGTTATCCATGCTGATGGAGGCCTATTTTATTGCTGACAAGGGGATTGCTCTTGAAATCTCAAAGAGATTAAAGAGGGGAGAACATCTTGCCTGTAAAAAAGGGTGTTCTAGTTGTTGCACAACCCATGTAACCATTCCCATCTACCCGCTAGAAGTTGTAGGGATATATTGGTTTGTAATTGAAAAAATTTTGGGGCCTGAACGTGATCAGATCAAAAAACAGCTTGCTAACTTTGAAAAGGGTAAAGGATGCCCTTTTTTAGTAGATGGAGCCTGTGCCATTCATCCGGTAAGACCACTTGCCTGCCGCCATTTTAATGTTTTTGGTACTCCGTGTCGGCCAGGAGAAGATCCCTATTATACAAGACGTAACGATGTGTTAACTCCAAATGAAAAATACAAACAGAGGGCCTTGGCCTGCATGTTGCCGTTTCATGGAATCAAGGAGCCCTCTGAGAAAAAGAGGCTTGCAAGGGCTGGAATCTTAGACACTATGGTAAAAAATATGCAGGAAATCGAATGGCAAAATCTGGCCACCCGTATGGATGGACACATCGTGACAAAGACAAAAACAGGCTGATAGCTCGTCTGAAGCGTCACCATCTGCCCTTACATCAAAAACTTTAGCACACAGTCTTTTAGTCACGATTATCTCTATGTGCCATCTTTTTTATATAAAGGCTCTATTCCAAAAAACTTGTTTAATATTACTGCCATAGGACAAAAGCCTGTAAGGGCAAAAATTATCATGTTAAACCCTGCAAGCATTGGCAATATTAACCAATATTTGCTTACCAAAAGACCAAGTGTTATTCCTCCAAGCACAACTATACCAGCAATAAGCCAAATTATGCGTTCAAGATACCAGTGATCTGTAGGTGCCCTATACATGATTACTTCTTACCTCCTTCACAAAACACTAAGGCAACCTTATAAAATAAAAGTCGACCCTTTGCTCAATTGCCTGAATACAACATAACTCACTATGCCACAATTGTGGCTAAACTCCTAAATCTCATCCAAGTCAACAGTGTGGCCAGCCATTTCAAAGACCTTTTGCACTCCACTTTTGGTACCCAAGGCTATTATAACGTCACCTGGTTCAAGGGGCTCATCAGGTGACAATTGCAAAGTGAGACGGCCCCCCTTTTTCTTTATTGCAATCACAGTAACTCCTGTCTTTTCCCTTAGAGAGACCTCCTTTAGGGCCTTACCAGCAAGGTCTGACCCTGGCATTATCTCAATCTGTTCTATATCTAAATCAAAGCCAACGCTGTGGCTTGCAAGATCCAAAAACTCAGTGAGAGTTGGTTTCAATACTGCCAGAGCCATTCTGGTGGCTCCAATTTTGTATGGACTTATCACCTTTGTGGCACCAACCATAAACATCTTTCTTTCTGCATTCTCATCCTCAGCCCTTGCAACTATTATAAGGCTTGGATTGAGTGACCTAGCAGAGATTGTGATATAGACGTTAGCTGCATCTGTTCCAAGAACAGTTATAAGCCCCTTTGCACGCTTGATACCTGCCTTTGTTAACACTTCATCAAGAGTTGCATCTCCTCTTAGGTAATAAAGTCCACTTTGAGCTGCCGCTTTTATGGCAGATTCTTTGTTATCAATTACAACTACTTGATACTTTCTAACATTCAATTCCTGGCAGATGACCTTGCCCAAACGTCCATAGCCGCAAACTATGTAATGATTATTCAGTTTGCTTATCTTCTTTTCCATACGTCTTCTGCCTATTAGACCTCTGATATGTCCTTCTACGATTGCTTCTGCAAGGGTACCTGCAGCATAAAAAAAAAGGCTGACTCCTAAGGTGATTAGGATAATCGTAAAGATCCGACCAGAGTCGCTAAGTGGCCTTACCTCTTTAAAACCAACGGTCGTAAGAGAGATGGCCGTCATGTATACAGATTCTAGAACCGACCACTTTTCTATCACGATATAGCCCACTACGCCTGTTGCCCATAAGGCAACAATCAGTAGAAGGACTATGAGGATCTTCCTAGTTAACATGGGCCTATGCCCACTTTAAGATATGGATCTTTATTAGAGCCTTGCAGCCCTTGACAACACTTTACCAAAACTTCTCAGGCCAAGCCTGTAATCTGCAGGGAAATGGACATGTATGACTCTCCGGTTTATCTGGCTAAGTGCTTCAAAATCGCCAATGGCTTGGGCAAACTGTATATGCCAAAATGAAACACCAAAGCCAGGAACTGGTTCAAAATCCTTGGAACGTTTTCTAGTAAATATTATGAAAGCACCAGATATTGGTCCGCCTTTATGAAGTTGACCAGTAGAGTGAAGGTATCTGGGACCATAGCCCATAACAGTAGCACAACCACGTTCTTGGCGGACTATGTGTCTCATTTCTCCAATAACT
>JAMOUE010000082.1 GCA_027068235.1 Deltaproteobacteria bacterium
TGCCCGGTGACAATGTAAAGATCAAGGCGGAGTTGATCCAGCCCATAGCCATGGAAGAAGGTCTTAGGTTTGCCATCAGGGAAGGTGGACGTACTGTTGGTGCTGGTGTCGTTAGCAAGATAATTGAATAAGGCTTTTTAATTTAAGGAGTGTTAGTGGGATGATGGTCCCTACTCAAAGAATCAGAATAAGGCTCAAGGCCTACGATCACAAGCAGCTTGATAAGTCGCTCAATGAAATAGTGGATACAGCAAGGAGAACAGGGGCAAGGATTGCAGGCCCTATTCCCTTGCCTACGCGCATCAGTCGTTACACTGTGCTTAGGTCACCTCATATTGACAAGAAGTCAAGGGAACAGTTTGAGGTGCGCACTCATAAAAGACTGGTGGATATCCTTGAGCCGACCCAGCAAACCATTGACGCACTTATGAAGCTTGAGCTTTCAGCAGGCGTTGATGTGGAAATAAAACTATAATCGGGGACGATAGTAATGGCTGGTATCAGTGCCCTAATGGGTAAAAAGTTAGGTATGACCAGGGTCTTTAGTGAGGATGGCTCCAGTGTTCCAGTTACAGTGCTGGAAATAGGGCCCTGTGTTGTCTTGCAAAAAAAGACGGCTGACAAAGAGGGTTACAACGCCCTTCAGTTAGGTTACTGGGAAAAGCCTCTAAAGAGGCTTAACAGGCCTATGAGGGGGCATGTCGAAAAGGCAGGTGCTGAGACTGGATTTAGGTTTATTAGAGAGATTCCAGTTGAGAATCCTGATGAATTTGAAACAGGTCAGCGTTTAACCCTGGCCGATGCCAAAGAGAGTCAGCTTGTTGATATAGTTAGTATAACTAAAGGTAGGGGCTTTGCCGGTACAGTTAAAAGGCATGGCTTCTCAAGAGGGCCTATGGCTCATGGTTCAAAACATCATAGGGCAGTTGGCTCAACAGGAATGAGCGCATATCCATCCAGGGTCTTGAAGGGCAAGAAGATGCCTGGTCGTATGGGTGGGAAGCGCAAGACAGTTAAGAACTCTTTGATAGTTGACATCCGTCCAGAAGAGAATCTTCTGCTTGTAAAGGGCGGAGTGGCAGGTGCCATCAATCAGATGGTTCTAGTTTATTTTAAATAGATTTAGGAGACAGGGCAAATGGCTACCCTGGCAGTATATAGTTCACAAAAAGAAAAAGTAGGGGATATAGATGTTTCTGATGCCGTCTTTGGTGTAGAGCCAAAGGTTGGTCTCCTGCATGAAGTAGTGAAATGGCAGCTTGCAAAACGTCGCTCTGGGACTGCTTCTACTAAGACCAGGTCAGAAGTAAGTGGCGGGGGGCGAAAGCCTTGGCGGCAAAAGGGTACAGGCAGGGCCCGTGTAGGTAGTATCAGGTCTCCTCTGTGGAGGCATGGTGGAGTTGCCCACGGTCCAAAGCCAAGGGATTATTCCTACACCTTGCCAAAGAAGGTGAGGCGTCTTGCGCTTAAAATGGCTCTTAGCGACAAGGTTGCCTCTGATAGGATATTTGTTCTGAAGGATTTTGGTATAGACGAGATCAAGACAAAAAAGGTAGTGGAACTTTTGAAGGCCTTTGGATGTCCTACTGCAGTAATGGTGACCCTTGAGAATGATGAAAAGGTTGCCTTATCTGCGAGAAATATACCTGGGGTTAAGGTACTGCTTGAAAAGGGCTTGAATGTCTATGATCTTTTGAAATATGAATACCTGCTTATTGAAGAAAAGGCGGTTCAGACCCTGGATGAGAGGCTAAAGTAATGAAGGATATATATTCGGTTATAAAGTCTCCTATACTTACTGAAAAGGCCACTATCCATAATGAAAAATACAATCAGATTTTTCTGGAAGTGGATAGAAGGGCCAACAAGATAGAAGTTAAGGAAGCTGTAGAAAAGGTCTTGAACAAAAAAGTACTGGCCGTACAGATTTTGAACCGCAAAGGGAAGAAGAAAAGAAGCGGCAGGTTTATTGGAAAGAGGCCAGATACCAAAAGGGCTATTGTCAGGCTGTATCCTGATGAAAAATTTGATCTGTTTGAGGGTGCGTAATGCCAGTCAAAAAGTATAAGCCAACGTCGCCAGGAAGACGCTTTATGAGCGTCATTGTAGATGAAGATCTTGCCAAAAAAGAGCCTGAAAAGTCTCTTCTTGAGCCGCTGAAGCGTAGTAGCGGCAGAAATGTTTACGGGCGTATAACTAGCAGGCATAGAGGCGGCGGACATAAGCGGAAATATAGGATTATAGATTTTAAAAGAAATAAGCTTGGGGTGCCTGCGAAGGTGGCTGCTATCGAGTATGATCCCAACCGGAGTGCCAGGATTGCTCTTCTACACTATCTGGATGGTGAGAAGAGATATATCCTTGCACCACTTGGTCTGAAAACCGGTGATCAGGTCATCTCAGATGAGGTGACTGATGTTAAACCTGGTAACTCTATGCCTTTAAAGAATATTCCTCTTGGTACTCTGGTGCACAATATTGAGATGAGGCCAGGAAAAGGTGGTCAGGTTGTAAGAAGTGCTGGGACAGCCGCTCAGGTAATGGCTAAGGAAGGCAGATATGTCCAGATTAGGCTTCCTAGCGGTGAGGTAAGAATGTTTCTTGAGGATTGTCGTGCCACCATTGGTCAAGTAGGCAATCTCGACCATGAAAATGTCTCAATAGGTAAAGCAGGGCGTAGCCGCTGGCTCGGCAGAAGGCCAAGGGTCAGGGGTGTTGCAATGAATCCTGTTGACCATCCAATGGGTGGTGGTGAAGGTAAGTCCTCTGGAGGAAGACACCCATGCAGTCCTTGGGGCTGGCCAACCAAGGGTTATCGTACCAGAGGTAAGAAACCTAGCGACAGGTTTATCGTACGTAGCAGGCATAAAAAGTAATTTTGTCTGATAAAAGGAGAAGAGGCTAGTGCCAAGATCAGTAAAAAAAGGACCGTTCGTAGATGAACATCTGATGAAGAAGGTCAGGAAGGCTCTGGACACAAATGACCGTAAGGTCATTAAAACGTGGTCCAGGAGGTCCATGATAATACCTGATATGGTCGGGCTGACCTTTGCGGTTCACAACGGTAGGAAGTTTATTCCTGTTTTTGTGACCGAGAACATGGTAGGGCACAAACTAGGTGAGTTTGCGCCGACCAGGACCTTTTATGGCCATGCGGCAGATAAGAAATCAAAGGTTAAGAAAAAATAGGAAGGTTTATCATGGAGGCTAGGGCAGTAGGCAAATTTAGGCGCATATCCCCTCAGAAGGCGAGGCTTGTTGCAGATCTTATTAGAAACAAGCCTGTAGATGAGGCCATGCAGATAGTGAGCCTGTCTCCCAAAAAGGGAGCCAGAATAATAAAGAAGGTGCTCGAGTCTGCTTTGGCCAATGCTACAGAGAATATGAATCTGGATATGGACAGCCTTTATGTGAAAAAGATTTGCGTAGATCAAGGCCCTCAATTAAAAAGGTGGCGTCCAAGGGCCATGGGAAGGGCTTACGGTATAAGGCACAGGCTTTCACACATAACAATAGTTTTAGACGAATATTAGATAGCTGTACTGGGAGGCAATTTTGGGTCAGAAAGTAAATCCAATAGGACTGAGACTGAAGATAACACGTTCATGGGATTCCAAATGGTTTGCTAATAAGGAATATCCCAAGCTGGTTCTTGAAGATCACAATATCAGGAAGCATGTAAAGGAACGAATGGCTCATGCTGGAATATCCAAGGTTGAGATCGAGAGAGCTGCTAAAAGAGTCAGAGTTCGTATTCATACAGCTCGTCCCGGTATAGTTATCGGTAAAAAGGGAGTGGAAATAGAGTCACTGAAAAAGAGCCTAGAAAAGATAGCTACAGGCCCGGTGCTCATAGATATTACAGAGGTGAGACGTCCGGAGCTGGATGCACAACTGGTGGCAGAGAATGTGGCAGCCCAGCTTGAGAGAAGGGTGTCATTTAGGCGGGCCATGAAGCGTGCAGTTGGCTTGGCTCTAAAATTTGGTGCGCAGGGTATTAGGATTGCCTGCTCTGGTAGGCTTGGAGGGGCAGAGATGGCAAGGCGTGAATGGTATCTCCAGGGAAGAGTGCCACTTCATACCTTGCGGGCAGATATTGATTATGGCTTTACTGAAGCCCTTACTACCTATGGTGTGATAGGGGTAAAGGTTTGGATATTTAAGGGTGAGGTACTTCCAGACAAGGATGCTGAGTATATTTCAGCTGATATATAGCAGGTGAGGAAAGATGTTAGCGCCTAAAAAGATCAAGTTCAGAAAACATCAAAAGGGCCGTATAAAAGGTGTAGCCCAAAGGGGTAATCAGCTTAATTTTGGCGATTTTGGCTTAAAGGCCCTGGGGCGTGGAAGAATTACAGCCCAGCAGATAGAGGCTGCTCGTATTGCCATTACAAGGCATGTAAAAAGGAAAGGCAAGATTTGGATTAGGATCTTTCCTGACAAGCCAGTTACAAAGAAGCCTGCTGAGACCAGGATGGGAAAAGGTAAGGGCGGAGTCGAGTACTGGGTGGCTCCTGTGAAGCCTGGTCGCATACTTTATGAGATGGAAGGTGTAGATGAGAAGACAGCTCGTGAGGCATTGAGGCTGGCATCTTATAAGCTGCCCATTCCTACTAAAATCGTCAGCAGGAGTAACATGGCATGAGCGCTGCAGACAAGTTGAGAGAGATGACAATAGAAGAACTTAGAAAAAAGGATAAAGACCTTCGCAAGGAACTTTTTAACCTTCGTTTCCAACATGCAACTCATCAGTTGGAAAATACAGCAAGGTTGAGAACGGTTAGAAGGGAGATTGCGAGGGTTAATACAATCATAAGAGAGAAACAGTTGGAGGGTGCTGAGGTCTGATGGAAAAGGCAAAGGGATTACGTAGGACGCTTACCGGACTGGTTGTCAGCGATAAAAACGACAAGACTGTTACTGTAGAGGTCATTAGGAGATTTAGGCACCCCATTTATGGTAAGTTTGTGCAGAGAAGAAAGAAATACATGGCGCATGACCCAAACAACGATTGCCATGTAGGTGATAAGATTACCATTGAGGAGCACAGGCCCTTAAGCAGAAAAAAACGCTGGATTGTGCGACAGATAGTGGAACGGGCCGTCTAAAATTATTGTGAGGTATTGGAAAAATGATCCAGCAGGAGACAAAGCTCAACGTAGCAGATAATTCAGGAGCCAAGAAAGTCCTTTGCATTAAAGTCTTGGGAGGCACCAGGAGACGTTATGCAAGGGTAGGAGATACTATTGTTGTCTCAGTTAAAGAGGCAATCCCTAACTCCAAGGTTAAAAAGGGTGACGTTGCCCGGGCAGTTGTGGTGCGTACTAAAAAGGAAATTCCAAGGCCAGATGGTTCCTATATTAGATTTGATGAGAATGCAGCGGTATTGATTAATCAATATGGAGAGCCTGTTGGAACTCGAATTTTCGGGCCTGTTGCCAGGGAATTGAGGGCCAAGAGGTTCATGAAGATAATTTCATTGGCTCCAGAGGTAATTTGACCTAGGAGATTTTAAGCATATGAAGGCCAAAGAAAAGAACAAGACATACTTGAGAAAGAATGACCGGGTCATGGTTATGGCCGGTAAGGATAAGGGGAAGGTGGGCAAGATAAAGCTCATTGATCTCCGTAAATATAGGGCCATAGTAGAGGGGGCTCAAATCATTAAAAGGCATACCAAGCCTGGTCCAAGGACATCTGGCGGTATCATTGAGAAAGAGGCCCCGATTCATATCTCTAACTTGATGCTTATTTGCCCCAAATGTACTGATCCTGTCAGGATATCAAGAAAAAAGTTAGAGGATGGAACAAAGGTCAGGATTTGTAAGAAGTGCGGGGAAGTGATACCGACTGAGAGCAAGTAGCCTTTGGGAGGCATTAGAATAATGTTGAGTGTTGAGCAGAGATATACAGAAGAAGCAGTACCTAAGCTGATAGAAAAGTTTGGGTATAAAAATAAGATGCAAGTGCCCAAGATTGAGAAGGTTGTTCTCAATATGGGGCTTGGCGAAGCGATACAGAATGCAAAGATTCTCGATTCCGCAATGGAGGAGTTATCACTTATAGCAGGTCAAAAGGCGGTTATTACAAGGGCCCGTAAATCCATTGCGGCTTTCAAGTTACGTGCGGGTATGCCCATTGGCTGTATGGTTACGTTGAGAAAGAAACGCATGTATCACTTCCTTACCAAGTTGATAAATATTGCGATACCTCGCATAAGGGACTTCAGGGGTATTTCAAGGAAGGCCTTTGACGGAAACGGTAATTACAGCATGGGCATTAAGGAACATATTATTTTCCCTGAAGTAGATTATGACAAGATAGACAAGATAAAGGGACTCAATATTACAATTGTTACTACAGCCAACACCAACGAAGAGGCTCTTTGCCTTTTAGAGGCGATTGGAATGCCTTTTAAGAAACAGTAGGAGGATATCTTGGCTAGAAAAGCTTTAATGGAAAAGGTAAAAAGGGAGCCAAAATTTAAGGTTCGTAAATATAACAGGTGTCCGATTTGTGGACGACCTAGAGCCTATCTTAGGAAATTTGGACTTTGCAGAATATGTTTTAGAAAAATGGCTTCTTTTGGACAGTTGCCAGGCGTTACCAAGTCAAGTTGGTAATTAAATTCAGGTTGAAGGTGTAGTCTTATGTCAATGACTGATCCAATTGCAGATATGCTGACAAGAATAAGAAATGCGGTAAGGGCTGGACACGAGAAAGTGGATATACCGGCTTCTCGTCTTAAGATTGATATAGCCAAGATATTAAAGGAAGAGGGATTTATTAACAGCTACCGCATAATTAAAGATGGAAAGCAGGGTATTATACGTATAACCTTGCGCTATCATACCTCTAAGTTGCATAGGAAGATGCCGGTTCTCAAGAGCCTGAAGAGGGTAAGTAAGCCTGGAAGAAGGATTTATGCATCCAAAGATGAGCTTCCAGTGGTCCGTGGCGGACTGGGTATTGCCATTATCTCCACCTCAAAGGGCGTTTTGACCGATGCCGCTGCCAGGAAGGCAGGCGTTGGTGGCGAAGTAGTTTGTGAAGTTTGGTAGAAAGCGGAGCAAAACATGTCTCGTATAGGAAGATTGCCAATAAAGCTTCCCAAAGAGGCCAAGGTAACCATAGACGGACAGAAGCTATTGGTTCAGGGGCCAAAGGGAAAGATGGAAAGAACGATTCATCCCAAGATAAAACTTGAGCAGCAAGGGGATGAAATAAAGGTTGTTAGAAGCGATGACTCTAGGCCTACTAGGGCTTTGCACGGTCTGACAAGGGCGCTAGTGGCAAACATGATTCACGGAGTTACGCAGGGATTTAAAAGGGAACTCATCGTTACTGGTGTTGGATATAAGGTAGAAGTTAAGGGAAAGACCCTGGTTTTAAACTTGGGATATTCACATCCAATAGAGTTTCCTTTGCCTGATGGCATCAAGGCGGCAGTGGATAGTAAAAAAGAGACCAAGATCGTATTGGAAGGCTATGATAAAGAGCTGCTTGGTTTGACTGCTGCCAAGATCAGATCATATAGACCGCCAGAGCCATACAAAGGCAAAGGAATCAGATATGCAGATGAAGTCATTATAAGAAAGGCTGGAAAGGCTGCAGCGAAATAATAATTCGGATGAGATAACAATCATGAAAAGGAATACAAATCCAAAAGTAAAGGCCAGGTTCAGAAGAAAACTAAGGATCAGGAAAAAGATCTTTGGCACAGAAGAAAGGCCGCGTTTATCAGTTTTTCGTAGCAATCGTCACATAGTTGCCCAGATTATTGATGATGAGCATGGTGTGACTTTAGTGGCTACATCATCCTTTAGCAAGGAGTTGAAGGGTAAAGAGCTTGAGGGTGGAAAAAAGGCTATGGCTAGGGAAGTAGGCACCTTGATAGCTCAAAAGGCGAAGGCAAAGGGAATTGAAAAGGTAGTCTTTGATAGAGGCGGATATCTCTTTCACGGCAGAGTAAAAGAGCTCGCAGATGCCGCAAGAGAAGCGGGCCTTGTATTTTGATAAAGTGAGGGGTTGAAGTTGCTTACCAATATAGAAAATAGGGAACAAGAATTTATTGAAAAGATCGTTTTCATTAATCGAGTGGCCAAGGTGGTCAAAGGTGGAAGGCGTTTTTCATTTAGTGCCTTGGCAGTAGTTGGTGATGGGGCAGGTAAGGTTGGTTTTGGTCTGGGAAAGGCCAAGGAAGTACCTGATGCCCTCAGAAAGGCCACAGAGAAGGCAAGAAAGGCCATGATCGAGGTTCCCATGGTAGGAACAACCATTCCTCATGAGGTCATTGGTCATTTTGGGGCAGGGCGTGTTTTATTGAAGCCGGCTCCTCCTGGTACTGGTGTTATTGCTGGTGCTGTAGTGCGTGCCATTATGGAGGCAGCAGGAATTCATGATGTTTTGACAAAATGTATCGGTACTAATAATCCCCACAATGTGCTTCGTGCTACTTTTGATGGCCTTCAGGAACTGGGCGATTCAGTATTTCGTGCAGGCCTTAGAGGCGTCACCATTGGAGATAAAAAGAATAAAGCAGCATAGATTACAAGTGAGTAGATAGCTATGATCACCTTAGATTCATTGAGACCGAATGACGGTTCAAGAAAAAAGAAGAAGAGAGTGGGAAGAGGTCCAGGTAGTGGCCATGGAAAAACAGCATGTCGCGGTACAAAAGGACAAAAGTCCCGCTCTGGCGCTTCAATTCCTCCTGGTTTTCAGGGGGGGCAAATGCCACTTTACAGGCAGCTACCCAAAAGAGGTTTTAAAAATCCTTTTAGAAAGACCTTTGGGGTTGTGAATATATCGGAGTTGGCCAAGTTGGACTTTGATGGCGTTATAGATGTAGATGTCTTAAAGAGCAAGGGCCTGTTAAAGAAGAGAGAAAAGTATGTGAAGGTTCTTGGAGATGGTGAGATCTCCAAGGCCGTGCAGATTAAAGTACATGCAGTAAGTGAGACCGCACGCAAAAAGATTGAAAGTGCAGGCGGTTCCATAGAGCTAATCTCAATAAAGTAAATAACTAAGAAAGAGTGTAGGAGCAATAAGTGCTTAAGGGAGCAGAAGGCCTCGGAAATTATCCTGAACTTCGTAACAGGATTATATTTACACTTTTGATGCTTGCGGTTTACAGGATAGGTGTACAAATTCCTACTCCTGGAATCGATGCGCAGGCCTTGGCATCCTTTTTCTCAAGGGCCCAGGGAACGCTATTTGGAATGTTCGATATGTTCTCTGGTGGAGCTTTGCGTAAATTCTCCATTTTTGCCCTTGGTATTATGCCTTATATCAGTGCCTCCATTATATTGCAGTTACTTCAAGTGGCCGTTCCCCAGTTAGAGGAACTCAAAAAGGAGGGGGAAGAAGGCCGCAAGAAGATGAGTCAGTACACAAGATACGGTACTGTAGGTTTGAGTCTTCTTCAGGGGCTTGGAATTGCTATAGGTTTAGAGAGCATGGTTGCTCCTGGAGGTATCCCAGTGGTTGCTCATCCAGGATGGGCCTTTCGTTTATTGACTGCGTTGACCCTCATGTCTGGAACAGTTTTTCTTATGTGGCTGGGAGAGCAGATTACTGAAAGAGGTGTTGGAAACGGAATATCTCTCATAATTTTTGCAGGTATTGTTGCAAGGATGCCGTCTGCTATTATTGATACCTTCCGTCTTATGAAGACAGGTGAAATCAATGCAGCGCTTCTTCTCATACTGCTTGTTTTAATGATAGGTGTTGTAGCCTTTATCTGTTTCATGGAAAAGGCACACAGGAGGATACCTATTCACTATGCGAGAAGGGTAATTGGCAGAAAGGTCTACGGTGGTCAAAGTACACATCTCCCTTTAAAGGTAAACACTGCGGGTGTGATACCTCCTATTTTTGCCTCATCTATAATTATGTTCCCAGCTACTATAGCCAATTTTATAAGGGTGCCGTGGATGCAATCTGTGGCTCAAGCCTTGAGGCCCGGAAGTTTTATTTATGAAAGTATTTATGTGATTCTAATTATATTCTTCTGTTATTTTTATACGGCAATTATCATAAATCCTACGGATATCGCAGAAAATCTTCAAAAGAATGGGGGGTACATCCCAGGAATTCGGCCTGGTAAAAAGACTGCAGAGTTTATAGATAATGTTTTGTCGCGGATAACTCTTATTGGTGCGATCTATGTATCTTTTGTATGTGTTTTGCCTAGTGTATTGATATCCAAGTTTAATGTGCCATTCTACTTTGGTGGTACTGCCCTCCTTATAGTTGTTGGTGTGGCAATGGACACATTAGGACAGATTGAATCTTATTTAATTACTAGGAACTACGAAGGATTGATCCAGGGAGCGAGGCTAAAGGGAAGGTAAGAGCCCCTGTAAAATAAAAATATAGTGAAAAACAGGCCAGGCAGTCGAAGAATAATTCTCAAGGCGCCTTGGGAGATTGATAAACTAAGAGCAGCCAATCAGGTAGTAGCAGAGATATTGTCGGAGCTGAGAGAGGTTGTAGCAGAAGGAATAACTACAAAGGAACTTGACAAGATAGCTGAAGATAGGATAGCAGAATTAGGTGCCAAACCGGCTTTTAAGGGGTACCATGGCTACCCAGCGTGTACTTGTATCTCTGTAAATGAAGAAATAGTACACGGAATTCCATCTGAAAAGAAGGTATTAAAGAAGGGAGATCTTGTCAGTATAGATTTAGGTGTTATTCTGGATGGTTATTATGGCGACGCTGCTTTTAGTTGCTTTGCAGGATCGCCTCCTAATGAGCAAGCAGAAAGGCTTGTGCAGGTTACCAAAGAGGCACTTTATGCAGGTATTTCTAGGGCAAAGCCCAAAAAGAGGTTAGGTGACATATCTGCTGCAATACAAGAAGTAGCTCAATCTAATGGATTCGGTATAGTGAGAAAATTCGTTGGGCATGGGATTGGCAAGGCATTGCATGAGCCGCCTGAAGTGCCTAATTTTGGTGTCCGCGGAACAGGTCCGCTTCTCAAAAAAGGTATGGTAATGGCTATTGAGCCGATGCTTACTATTGGATCTTATGAGGTTGAAATTTTGGCTGATGGATGGACGGCTGTTACAGCTGATAGGCGTTTATCAGCACATTTTGAACATACTATAGCCATTACTCAGAAGGGACCTGAGATACTTAGTGATGGTTTTATGTAATTTTTATGAAAGAGATATGAGGTTATGCCATGGCCAAACAAGATGCTATACAAGTAGAAGGTAAAGTTGTAGAGACGCTCCCAAATGCGATGTTTCGGGTAGAGCTCGATAATGGTCATAAGGTATTAGCCCATATATCCGGCAAGATGCGTATGCATTATATACGGATATTACCTGGTGATAGGGTGACAGTTGAGTTGTCGCCTTACGATTTGACACGCGGTAGAGTTGTTTACAGGGCCAAATAGTCGATTACTTATTGAGGATACAGAAAGATGAAAGTAAGAGCTTCTGTGAAAAAAAGATGTAAGGATTGTAGGATAATAAGGCGTAAAGGTATTGTCAGGGTAATTTGCAAGAACCCAAGGCATAAACAGCGTCAAGGATAAATTTAGGGGGAAAAATGGCACGTATTGCAGGGGTTGATCTGCCCAAGAACAAGCGACTAGAGGTCGCCCTTACATACATTTACGGTATAGGTCGTACATCTGCCCAAAAAATCCTGGATAAGGCGGGGATTTCTTGGGATAAGAAGACAGATGAGATGACTGATGAAGATATAACAGCGATTCGTAAAATCATTGACAGCGAGTACAAGGTTGAGGGTGATCTTAGACGCGAAGTGTCCATGAATATTAAAAGACTCATGGACCTAGGCTGTTATAGAGGGTTGAGGCATAGAAGAGGTCTGCCTGTGAGGGGTCAGCGTACGTGTACAAATGCACGTACCAGAAAAGGTCCTCGTCGTGCGGCCATTAAGAAGAAAAAGAAGTAATTACGGAGGAGTAAATGTCACCACCGAGACGCGGCGGTAAGAAGGTAAAAAAGAATATCCCTGAAGGTATAGCCCATATACAAGCTACCTTTAATAACACTATCGTGACCATTACCGATAAGCAGGGGAATACTATTTCTTGGTCCAGTGCAGGGGCCAACGGTTTTAAAGGCTCTAGGAAGGGAACTCCTTTTGCAGCTCAAGTGGCTGCAGAAAATGCAGCTAGAAAGGCGATTGATCATGGAGTCCGTACTTTGGAAGTAGAGGTAAAAGGACCGGGTAGCGGCAGGGAAGCAGCCCTTCGAGCTCTACAGGCAGCAGGACTTCAGATTACGGTAATCAGAGATGTCACTCCACTTCCACATAACGGTTGCCGACCTCCCAAAAGACGTAGGGTTTAATTAAGTCTATCTAGTCATAAAAAACGTTTAGTAATTATTCTGAATTTGGAGGAATCTAGTGGCAAGATATACAGGACCAAGATGCAGATTGTGTAGAAGAGAAGGCAGTAAGCTTTTTCTGAAGGGTGACAGGTGTTTTTCAGAAAAATGCGCCTTTGAAAGAAGGAGTTATGCTCCTGGTCAGCATGGCAAGGGCCGGATAAAGGTATCTGATTATGGTATCCGACTCCGTGAAAAGCAGAGAGTAAGAAGGATATATGGCGTTAAAGAGTCTCAGTTCAGGCGTTATTTTGAGATTGCAGACAGCCAAAAAGGTGTGACTGGAACCAATCTTTTGGTACTCCTTGAGCGCAGATTAGATAATGTGATCTACAGGCTAGGATTTGCAGATTCACGTTCACAGGCTAGGCAGTTGGTGAAGCATGGACACTTCCTCGTTAATGGACGCCGTGTTGACATTCCCTCCTTTCAGGTGAAAGTAGGCGATGAGATAAAGGTGAGAGATAAAAGTAAAGACATTGTGCCCATTGTCCAGGCAATAGAGGCTGTAGCAAGGAGAGGCGTGCCAGATTGGCTAGAGCTTGATGCTGAAAACAAGAAGGGCATTGTTAAGGCTATGCCTGAACGTTCTCACATTACCATGCCCATTCAAGAACAGTATATCGTTGAGTTCTACTCCAAATAGGCGGTATCGAAAGAGATTATGGCAAATACAAATCAAAAACCATTTTATAGAAATTGGCGTGAGCTAATTAAGCCCAAACGTATTGATGTAAAAAAAGATACAAGGACAGATTATTACGCCAAGTTCTCATGTGAGCCCTTGGAAAGAGGCTATGGAATTACCCTTGGAAATGCACTGAGAAGAATCCTTCTTGCCTCTTTGCAGGGAGCGGCCATAGTTGGAGTTAGGATAGAAGGCGTTGATCATGAATTGGCTACTATCCCTGGAGTAATAGAAGATGTTACAGCTATAATTCTTAATCTTAAGGGTGTGCGCTTCAGATTATTCAATGACGAGGACAAAAGACTCAAGGTCCAGAAAAAAGGTCCAGGGGTATTAACTGCAGGGGATCTTGTGGCCCCTGACGGTGGTTGTGAAGTTTTAAATCCTGATCATAAGATTGCTACCCTAACTGACGATGGCGATATCTCTATGGAGATGCTGGTAAAGTGGGGTAAGGGATATGTACCTGCAGAAGAAAATGCAGCGCTGCTTGAAGATGAACCAGTTGGCACTATACCTATAGATTCTCTTTATTCTCCCATTAAAAAGGTAAATTTTAAGGTATCCCAGGCTAGGGTTGGACAGCGGACCGATTACGATAAGCTCACCATGGAGATCTGGACAGACGGTAGTGTTGTGCCTGAAGATGCTGTTGCCTATGCAGCAAAGATTCTAAAGGAGCAGGTGAGCGTATTTATAAACTTCGATGAAACTGAAGAGCCTGAGGAGAAACCCAAAGGTCCTCCATACATGGATAAGCTGAAGGATCTGAATAAAAGAATTGATGAACTTGAATTTTCTGTCCGGTCTGCAAACTGTCTTAAAAATGCAAACATACATTACATAGGAGAACTTGTTCAGAAAACAGAGCAAGAGATGCTCAAAACCAAGAACTTTGGCCGGAAATCCTTGGAGGAGATTCTGAGAATACTCGATTCTATGGGACTGACCCTTGGAATGAAGCTAGAGGGTTGGACACCACCTGAGACAGATGAGGATAAGGAAGGTAGCAAATAATGAGGCATAGAAGAAGAACAAAATATTTTGGCGTCAAGACCGCCCATAGAAAGGCCATGTTTCGGAATATGGCCACATCACTTTTCAGGCATGGACGGATTACTACCACCGTTACAAGGGCCAAAGAGCTCAGGCGTATTGCCGACAAGATGATAACCTTGGCCAAAGAGGGCAGTCTCCATTCAAGGCGTCAGGTCCTTACATTTATTATGGATAAGGATGTTGTGGCAAAGTTGTTTTCTGAAATTGCCCCTAAGATGTCTGATAGGCGTGGTGGTTATACGAGGATAGTAAGAATAGGGCCTCGTCGTGGCGATGGAGCCATGATGTGTCTTATTGAGTTGGTGACTGAATCTATTCAGGTCTCAAAAGAGCGTCCTAAAAAGGATGAAGGACAAGAACAGGTC
>JAMOUE010000083.1 GCA_027068235.1 Deltaproteobacteria bacterium
TTTAGCCTGTTGGACGGACAAGATGAGCTATTTAGGGCCTTTTCCCAAAGTCCATATTTGGCAACAGTGCCTATGGCAACTGTTTCGTGTGTTAGTGCCAGTATCAAGCGGGCCCAGACAATAAGAGAGCTGTTTGATGTTACAATTGAGAATATGGAAGGTGCAGCAGCAGCCTTGGTAGCCAATGCCTACAATGTTCAATTAATTGAGATTCGCTCTGTTAGTAACCTTGCAGGTGAATCTGACAAGTCAAAGTGGAACGTACAAGAAGCCTTGGCCCTGCTTTGTCAGGGGCTTAGAGAAGTAATCTCTATTTTAGGGCTCTAGCAGCATAAGATATTATGGAAGATATCTATTTGGGTATATCACCATGTCCTAATGACACCTTTATATTTTACCACTTACTACACAAGAAGCGTTTACCCTTTAAGATTAATCCAGTAATCAGAGATGTGGAGGAACTAAACAGGCTAGTCCTTGCAGATGCACTGGATGTTAGCAAGGTATCTTTTGCCTTGGCCGGGCAGGTTATTGATAGATACAAGATTCTTTCTAGTGGTTCTGCCCTTGGAAGAGGATGCGGGCCTCTTATCTTGGCTCGATCACAAATGTCGAAAAGAGAGCTTGCCAAGGCCAAGATTGCCATTCCTGGCAAAAATACTACAGCCGCATTGTTGTTTCGTCTCTATCTTCCTGATGCAAGAAATCTGGTGGAAATGCCATTTGACAAGATTGTGGAAGCTATTTGTTCAAAGGATGTGGATGCAGGTTGTGTCATACACGAAACCAGGTTTACATATAGAAACTTTGGTCTTTTAATGGTGCAAGACCTTGGAAAGTGGTGGGAGGAGACCACTGGAAGACCAATACCGCTTGGCGGCATAATTGCAAGAAACGATCTTCCTATGGAACAGTTGCAGATTTTGCAGCAGTCAATTAGGGAGAGTATCGAGTTTGCAAAAAATAATTATGAGGAAGTCTCAGAGTTTATTAGACGTTATGCCCAGGAGATATCTGTTGAGGTTCAAAAAAGACATATTTCGCTTTATGTGAATCACTATTCCTATGATCTTGGAGATGAAGGCAGAAAGGCAGTGTATGAACTTTTTGAAAGGGCTGCTAGTGCAGGTTTAATTAAGATTCCAGAAGAGTCTCAGGAACTTTTTGTTATATGAATTTGATAAATAAATGAAAAAGATGGCTAAGTAACAAAATCCATTACATCAGAAAGGATTTTTCATAAATGGAATACAGCTCTACGGTGTTCAAAATGATTTTGGGTGCAGGACCAGTAGTCCAGTTTGTGCTTGCGCTCCTTGTTTTGATGTCTGTTTTAAGTTGGACCATCATCTTATTAAAGGCACGCATATTCAAAAAGGCCTCCTATTTAGATGAAGATTTTGAGATGTTTTTTGCCCAGACGCAAAGTTTGTCCCAGGTTGCAAGTAGGGCAAGGAGGATGAGATATTGTCCAATGGCAAACGTCTTTTTAGTTGCCTATGATGAATACAGTAAATTGCGTCGTGACGTCAAATTGGACAATACCCCTCTTAACCGTGATGCCTGGATAGATATCCTTTCCAGAAGTATCTCAAAAGGTATTCGGCTTGAGATTCAAGAATTAGAGGCAGCCCTGCCTCTTTTGGCCACAATTGGCAATTCTGCTCCATTCATCGGGCTCTTTGGCACTGTTTGGGGGATAATGAGAAGTTTTCATGAGATTGGCCTAAAAGGCAGTGCAAGCCTTGCAACAGTTGCTCCAGGTATATCAGAGGCACTGATTGCAACGGCTGTAGGACTAGCTGCTGCTATACCAGCAGTCATTGCCTACAATATCTTTATGAGCAGTTCAAATGCAAAGGAGCAAGAACTTCAGGCCTTTGGAGCAGATTTTCTAAACGAGGTAGAAAGAGAGCTGATTAAAAGAAAATCAGGCACTAGAACCCACGAACAGCAGGAGTAGGATCAACTCATGGCTATATCATCAAATGGAAACAAAAGACTCCTTTCAGAAATAAATGTTACCCCCCTTGTGGATGTAATGTTGGTGTTGCTTATAATCTTCATGGTAACGGCCCCCATGATGACAAGGGGCATTGATGTCAAATTGCCAGAAACAACTGCAAAGGTATTGCCTCAGAAAAAGGCTCACGCACAGATTATAGTTTCTAGTAAAGGGGAAATATACCTTGATTCCATGCCGGTTGATGAGAATACTTTGAAGGTAATGCTTGCTACCATGAAGAGAAAGGGCAATACTTCTCAGGTTATATTGAGGGCCGACAAGAGCGTTCCTTACGGCATGGTTGCAAGGGTTATGGCTGCTGTAAAAGAGGCAGGTATTGAGAATCTGGGCCTGGTTACTGCTCCTGAAAAGGTCACGTCTCCTGATTACCAAAAAGATGTTTCTAACAATTAATGACTTTTGTCCAAAAAGTATGATTTTGAGTAAGAGACATCAGGAAGTGATTGTAAGCTAATGAGAAATCGTTGGTCCAACCACTTTTGGAAGCAGGCTTTTGTTCTAGCCCTGCTTTTTCACATTGCACTTGTTGCTGGCTTTTTATGGGGAACAAAACTTTTTAAAACGAAAAGACAAGTTCCAATTCCATATACAGTAAAGCTGTTTGAGCCACAGTTTGACAAAAAGGAGTCGTTAAAGGGGCCTAGCAAGGCTCCTGAAAATAAGAAAGAGGAGGCTAATAAAAAGGTAAAACCGCCTGAAGCTCCTGAAAAGCCAAAGGCAAAGCCACCCGTTCCAGTCAAAAAAGAGGTTCCAAAGCCAGAACCAAAGCCAAAGCCGAAGCCTGAGCCAAAGGTAGAAAAGAAAACGCCTCCAGTAACAAAGAAAGAGGCTGTGTCATTAAAGCCTCAAAAGAAACAGAAAAAGCCTCCTGTTAAGAAAAAGGAAAAGAAACCAAAAGTACCCAAGCAAGTTAAACCCCGTTCGAATAAAAATAAGGCTTCTGAAAAAAAGCTACAGCGAAGGATCAATGAGATTCAAAGGCGTCTTAAAGAACAAAAAGAAGAAGAATACCTGAAAAAACGTTTGCAAGAGCTTGCAAAGAAAAAGCAAAGAGCTAACGGGTCTTCAAGGGGGCTGGCAGGTGCTGGCACAGGTGGAAGCGGTGGCGTTGGAAATAGGCAGGCCATGATATATGGCAACTTTGTAAAGGCAAAAATCTGGAGAAACTGGCATTTCCCAAAGGCTCTGGCCAATAGAAAAGATCTGTTTGCCGTTGTGACCATAGTCATAAATAAGGACGGGCAGATACTCGAGATGAAGGTCAAGAAATATTCTGGTTTTGTACCATTTGACAGATCTATCATAAAGGCCATTAAAGATTCCAACCCGTTGCCCCCTTTGCCACCAGCAATGGGACAGGGACCAGAGGAAATAGATATAAGGTTCGATCTTTCAAAGGCAGGTACATAGAGGGATGAAATGGTGGTCGTTATTAAAGGGGGAGTGGAAGAGAAACGGCTTTGCTACCCTTTTGAAATCCAACAGATCTGTGTCAGGTAAAAAGTGCTCCTGTTAGAATCCTCATTTCGCACCAAGGCAATGGTTCTTGCTGCATGTATTGTCATGTTGTTTTCTGGCCTTGGCTCTTTTCCGCTTACCGATAGAGACGAGGGAGAGTATGCTGCAAGCGCCTCAGAGATGATAAAAAGGGGCGATTTTGTAGTGCCCTATCTGAACGGTAGGCCTTATCTTGAAAAGCCAATTTTATTTTTTTGGACCCTTTCCTCTTCATTCAAGACATTTGGACAAAACGAGTTTGCAGCAAGGCTCCCTTCAGCCTTGGCAGGGCTTATTCTGCTGGCATCCATGTTGTTTTGGGCAGGTCATTTATCAGACAGATCCTCTTTAGGTATCATTGCCTCCTTGTTATTGCTCGGTAGCCCCCTGTTCCTATTGGTGGCTAGGGCGTGTTTGACAGATATGTTGCTAACGCTCTTTATCTGGTGTTCCATGGCCTTTTTTTATGCATATATGGAAAAGGATAGAGGCCCTTTTTTTATTTGGTTGTCTTGGTTCTTTCTCTCTTTGGGCTTTTTGACCAAGGGGCCTGTAGCTGTAGCCATGTGTTTGCCCACCTTTCTACTTTATTCTTTTATTAGGCGAGACTTTTCATGGCTTCGTCCCAGGGTGTTAGTTAGTGGTATTTCCCTTTTTTGGGTTGTTAGCCTTCCATGGTATTTGGAAATTTATCAGCGTATGGGAAAGGCTTTTGTTGAGACCTTTTTTATTACGCAAAATTTTGAGCGTTTTGCAACCACCCTTCTTGGCCATGGAGGAGGGCCAATCTATTATTTGGCGGTTTTGGCCATTGGACTTTTCCCATATTCAGCCCTTTTGCCAGGGTTGGCACAAAGGGGGCTGCCCCTGCTTTACGCCGCTGTAAAAAAGAGAAATTTTCTTCCAAAAGACAGTTTTTTTATCTTTTGCCTCATTGCCTCTTTGTGGATATTTATCCTTTTAACAGCAGCTGCTACCAAGCAGATCAACTACATAGTGCCTGCTCTTCCTTTTTTGAATCTATGCCTTGGAGTCCTGATTCTTGAGGAGAGTAGGGCGTCTGAATGTAAAATCGTATCCAAGACCTGGTTGATCACTGTATCAGCCCTTTTATTGATTGTTACAGTGCCATGGTTTCTTTTTCCGTCAACCATTTGGAAATATGTACTTAAGCTGATACGCTTTGACAGTACTGAGTACGCCTTTACCGTTCACATGCCTGCAAGCCTTTCATTTTGGGCCTTTGGCCTTTTTTTGATAACCATACTTTGTTCTTTTCTCTTCCTGCACTTTAAAACGTGGAAAATACAAAGATTTTGTGTGCCTTTGTTCTTTTCTGGCTGGTTGATAGTGTTTTTTCTTCCAACTCTTGCCTGCATGGTTCAGTGCCCAGCCAAAGATATGGCTCTTAGCGTAAAAAGAACTATTTTAGCCAATCATAAAGAACAACGTGGCCCTGTGCGCCTTACCTCTTTTGGCCTGTGGAAACCATCCATGATATTTTATGCCAATATGCCTATAAAACGCATAAAAACAAAACATCCGAAACGGCTTAAAGATGCCCTGTCTAGACCTTCTCCTTGTTTTGTCTTTACACGGACAAGGTTACAGGACAAACTCGATAAGATTCCTAATTTCTTACCAATAAAAAAGTGGGAAGGTTACATGCTTGGGGGCAATGAGGCGGCATATTCTCTCTTCAGATCTCAAAGGTGATCTAACCACTTTCATGCGTTGAACTCAGGGAATTTGGCTCTTATATCGACTCCCTTTTCCCTTTATTAAACTGCAATTCAATCCTTCTCCATTTCCACATGAAGCGAGCCTTTAGGTTCTCAGGTACAAAGTCTGTCATCATCCTGGCCATAAGGCTGACCCGTGGATAAAGGTATGATGTTTTCAAAAGGGGGCTGTTGGGTGGAAGTGTCAGGGTAAGTATAAATACTATGACTGATGAGATTGCCAAGGCCTTTAAAAAGCCAAAGGCTCCTCCAAGGAGTCTGTCAAGAAAAGACAGATGCAGTGCCTGAAACAGGCCTCTAAAGATGATCCCCGCTATAGTAAAGGCGAGATAAACAACTAGAAATAAAAGAAAAAACGCTGCAAGACCTCGCCACATCTCAGTCCTTATAAGAAAGGCAAGGCGTTGGGACATAAAATCGTAGTAGTTTGCAGCTACCCAAAAACCAACTAGTGCACCAAGTAAGCCAGAAACCGTTCTGCTAAAGCCAGTAAAAAGGCTTCTGATTATTATTACAGCAAAAATAAGCCCTAGTACCACATCAAGCCAATTTATATTTATAGAAGCTAAAATCTGAAGAGGATTCATGGGCGCTAATAAATCAGACCAGTCCCTTTCTTGCAAGGATTCTGAGTTCTTTTTCTGCCTGTTTTGTCAGCTCATAATATGTGTGGTTCATGTGTTTTGGCCTTTTAAAGCCACGCTTGAAAAGAAACGTTCCTTGAACCCTTTTCAGCCATCCGCTTTTTTCAAGGCTGCCAAGAAGTTTCATCGTGGCACCAAGGTCCATTTTTATCCGTCTGGAAAGAAACTTGGCACAATCTGGCCCATTTTCCCTTATATCAAGGAGGGCCTCCTGTTCCTTAGGTGCAAGCTCTGTCCATGCCTTCACTTACAGCCTCAAGCCTCCTGCTCTGGCGAGTCTTTTTGCCTTAACGGATGCCTTGTTCAACTCTTTTTCAAGTTGCACACGGGCATTTTCAAGTAGTGTCCCCCGCGCATTGGAGTCTACAAAGATCGGTGGCCCATATACCACACCAACCCTGGAAAATGGAAGGGGTAACATTAGTCTGTCCCAACTGTTGAAGTAGTAGGCTGGCTTGGCCCCAATGCCTACTGGTATTATTGGTAACCCTGTGTCTCTTGCAAGGACAACAGCACCTTTTTGGGCAACACAAGGAGGCCCTTTTGAACCATCGGCAACTATGCCAGCATTAATCTTTTGGCTTTTTATGATGCGGGTCATTTCTCTAATGGCCACTAACCCCCCTTTGAGCTTTGATCCCCGAACCGGCACTTGGCCCCAAAGCCTCAGGGCGCGGGCAACCCATTCCCCATCGGCGCTGCCACTTACCATGATGGCAGCAGGGAATTTTCTGAAGTGGTAAAGGCAATATATCAGGCTTGAATGCCACAGTGCAGCAATGACTTGTCCATTTTTATCCATGATTGCTTTACTATCAGCATGGATGTCTTGCTTTAATCTGCATGAAGAAAGCCATAGCTCAACTGTTTTTAATGCAGCTTTGAGAATCAGGCTTTCTTGCTTCTGGTTACTGTTCATAGATATTCCTGAGAAGAAAGGTTACCAAAGGGTGTGAAAATCGTATTACGTATCTGTCCGTTCATCTGCACCTTGGTTTTTGGCCAAATTACCACATCTTCAAGCTCAAGATCGCCATCAACAAAGGAGTCTCTGCCAATTATTACATTCTTTCTTACTGTAACATTTTCTCCAAAGTAACTGGTTTCTATAAAGATCTTTTGGTTTAGTTGGGAAAGCTGTGAAAAGTTCGCCTCTAAGTAGCCTTTAGGGGTTCCTATATCGTGCCATTGCCATTTATTACCATTAGTTGTGAGTTTTTCTCCTCTGCACCCGGCTATTTTTGTCCCTTTTTGGATCAGATTTTCAATAAAGGGTATTAGCGAAAAAGGGCCATTTGGTGCGTTGTGGAAACATTCAGGCCGAAAGATGGAGATGCCTGTATACGCAAGGGAACCCTTATCTTTCGAGTTGAAAGAGCCAATGAGTCCGTTGTTGTGGCATTTTACTTTATTGAATCTTGGCTCGTCGTGAAGGCAAAACATCGCCTTGGCATCATGGGAAAGAAGAAATTTATTGTAAAATTTTTCTATTGATAGATTGGATACAACGTCTGCATTGTAAACAAGAAGCGGGGCTTGCCACCCTGTTTTCTCAAAACAGTTTTTTATAGCTCCTCCTGTGTCCAGGAGAACAGATTCTTCTAGAAGTGTAACAACACCCTCTGCTTTGGTTTGCTGCAGCCATGTCTTTATCTGATTGCCAAGATGGTGGCAATTGACAGCAATCCTGGCAATCCTTTCTTTTGTTAGCTTGTTGAGGAGTAAGCCAAGCGCAGGTCTATTTAATATGGGAAAGAGAGGCTTTGGAACATATTTTGTCAGTGGCAAAAGTCTTGTTCCTTTACCTGCTGCCAGTATCAGGCAACAACAATCAAGACCCATGGAGAAAGAGATGCACTACTTAAGAGGTAGCTGTCTTTTCTCTTGAACCTTCTTCCAGTTCAGCAGATTTTTGTGATGTTGATTGCTCTGGCTTTACGTCTTCTTCTATCTCGTTTAGGCCCTTTTTGAAGGCCCGCAGACCTTTTCCAAGCCCAGCCCCTATCTCTGGCAGTTTTTTCCCTCCAAAGAGGAACAGGGCAATGACTAGAATTACTAAAAGTTCTTGTGTTCCTAATCCAAACATGGCTTCCTCCCGCAGCGGCTTTATATTTTTAGCTTGAGCCGTAGCTGTGTAGACCTGATAATAGAAAGTTTACACCAAAATAGGTAAAAATCACAGAAACAAAACCTATTATTGATAGGTAGGCAATCTTCTTGCCAGCCCAGCCCCTGACAAAACGTGCATGAAGGGCGGTTGCATAGACAAACCACGTAATAAGTGACCACGTCTCTTTAGGGTCCCAACTCCAGTAGGTACCCCATGCCTGATTTGCCCATACTGCACCTGTAATGATACCCACTGTGAGCCAAAGAAAGCCAAAGATGATGGTCTGATGCATGAGCTCATCAAGGGTTTTCCTTGAGGGCAGGGCCTCAAGAAGGTATGAGGAAGATTTTCGTGAATCACCTCTTATGAGGTACATTATGCCAAAGCCGCAGGCTACTGCAAAAGAGGCGTAACCCAAAAAGCAGGTAATAACGTGCGCTATAAGCCAGTTACTTTGAAGTGCAGGGATTAGTGGCTGAATTGAGTCTTGGACGTTTGGGCTAAATGAAGCATAGGCCATTGCAAGACATGCAAAAGGTGTGGCAAATGCTCCTATTACCCTGTTTCTTGTTTTGAATTCAACCACAAGATAAACAAGTATGGTGACCCAGGAAAAAAATACAAGAGATTCATAAAGATTTGAAAGGGGGGCATGGCCATATCCAAGTTGGTAAGATTCATACCAGCGCATTCCAATGCCAGCAGTCTGCATGATAAAGCCGGCAATTGTTACTATGGTTCCAAGAATACCAACTTTTTCAAGGCGGAAAATCCAATAAAGCAAATATATGGCAGTGGCCCCGAGATAAACAAAAGTGGTAAGACTCAGTATATACGAGCTGCTTAGATGCATATCTATTCTCCTACCTGTTTATTTATGGCCTCTTTTATCTTTTCAAATTCCTTTTCAAATGAGACCTTGTTCTTGTTTGTCTGTCCTGCCAGTATGATTTCAAGCCTGTTGTTGTCTTGTCCAATCCAGAGCCAGATCCTTTTATGTCCAACCCAAAACACTATTCCAAAACCTAGGATCATCATTGCACAACCAAGCCACACAAGCCATACGCCAGGGTCTTTTTTGACCTGTAGGCCTGTCATAAACTTCTCTTTTGCAGAGATCAGTGAGAGCCGGAAGGTGTCTTTTCCAACCTGGATTTCTCTATCGTGGCTTTGAAGCAGCCATACCGCATCTCCTTGGTTCCCTGTTGCATCTCCCACATAGACCCGTGCAGCAGGTGCTCCATGCACATTGGGCAGATACTTTATTATTCCAATGAGTAATCTTTTTTCTGGCCATAAACCTTTGTCAAAGGCAGAAAGATCAAGGATCTTTTGCTCTCCATCGCTTGATACGATTCTAATCTTGAGATCTGGCACAGATTGGTATGAAGACTGATAAAAGGTTACTCCTTTGTATGTAAGGGGGGAATTGACAACGATAGACCTGTTAAGTACTTCCTTGCCATTTTCTATAATGGTCAGATCTGACTCAAAGAGTTTAGGTGCACCATTTGGATAAAAGTCCACCTTGAAGTTGTTACACCTTAAGGTAAAGCCAAGGGGGATCTTCTTGACGTTTCCGTGGGTATCCATCTGGATGGCGTGATCTGTGCTTTCTCCCTCAAGCAACATGACCCTGCCCTTGAAGCCAGTAAATGAGCCGAAGATTGCTCCTGCAAATATTACAAGAATGCTCAGATGAATGAGGTATACACCCCAGTAGCTCCAGTTACCCTTCTCAGACAGATACAGCTTGCCTCCATCAACATCCTCCTTTGTCTTTACCTTTCCTACGAGCTGAAGGAATTGATTGATAACCTTTTCTTTTAACTGGTCTAGATTATTTCTATTAGTGATTTCCCATTTGGCCTTGAATGGCCTGCGCAAAAGATCGTCCTTGCTAAGATCAAGATAGTTGCGCTTAAAAAGACGAAGAGTGTAGGGAAGACGTTTTATTGTGCATACAATCAGGTTGATGCTGAAAAGCCCCATAAGGGTGAGATACCACCAGGCATGGTAGGTATCATACAGATGTAGTGTCTTAATGATTTTGAAGTAAAAGGGGCCGTAATTTTCAAGGTAAAACTGTAGGCTTTCACCTTGAGGCAATACAGTGCCTATTATGGATGTGAGAGCCAACATAATAAATAGAAAAATGGCCAGTTTTACTGAGGAAAAAAATCGTACCAATATATTGGGTTGAGAATGGTCGTTTTTTGTTTTCATAGGCTTAATCTCTGGGTTTTAATGGGGAAAGATCTGTAATGAAGGGACTGTCTTTAGTCTTGTTTTTCCGATTCTTTGTTTGGGCTGTCTTTTTCTTCATCTTGTTTAAGGGACCTTTTAAAATTACTTATGCCTTTGCCAAGGCCTTCTCCAATCTGAGGCAATTTACCTGCCCCAAAGATTATAAGAATTATAAATAAAATTATTAAAAGCTCCGGCAATCCCAGCCCAAACATCTGTTCTCCCCAATTGGCAGACAGCAGATTTATGTCTGCAAGATGTAGTTAGATAAAAAAGCACTTGAGCTGCCAGTTTAATGCCAGCTAGCCCTACTGTCAATGAAACCATTTTGATGCACAGGGCAAACTAACAATAGGCTACTTTATGATAGAGGTTTTCTATCTACATTACTGTGTTACTGTTTTGAATAATCTTTTAAATATCAATAGGATGGCTGTAACTAGTTTTCTTGTGAGCCTGCTCTTTAAACAAAATTTCTGATTTTTAGAAGTAGTCTCAATTTTATAGGATATAGCCCAATATAAAGGCCAGATAAATAGTTCCCATTTGAATTTACAGGCCTTGATGAAGTCTTTGTATCCTTTTAACCTTGTCATATGAATTTCCACACATGCAGGATTGCAGTCATGGATCTTGGCTCCCAGACCTTTCGTATTGCAGGCGCTGAGGTGACGCATTCAGAGGCAAAGGTACTATTTTCTTTGAGAGAGAATGTGAGGATGGGAGCGTCCTTGATGCAGACAGGCAAGTTTTCAGAAGAAGCAATGAGGCGAGGTATTAGCGCCTTAAAGTATTTTATGACAGTGGTGGCAGAGTATGAAATAGGTTCTTTTATGGCTATTGGAACCGCTGCATTTAGAAAGGCATCAAATGCCACCACTTTTTTGGCAATGGCCAAAGATATAGGTATCCCTATAGAGATTATCTCTTCTGAACAAGAGGCCTCTTTGGCTGTAAAAGGCGCTTATCTGACCTTGGAGCACGATATCTCTCCTTGGATCATGGTTGATTGTGGAGGAGGAAGTACAGAGATAGAGCTTTGCTTTCGTAACAAGATACAGGCTGGAATCAGCTTGGATTTAGGGGCAGTAAGCCTTACAGATGCCTGCTTAAGAAGTGGCAGAGACTTGCGGCTGGCAGCTTCTAAAAAAATTCAGCAGGGCATTAGTGATCTGAAGGAAACGTTGTCTGTGGCCAAGGCCATTGTGGCTACAGGTGGGACTGCAACCACAATAGCTTCTGTTGCACTTGGACTTTCACAATACGATCCTTCTAAGGTGCGTGGCTTTGAAATATCTTTTGACGAGCTTGAAACACTTTATGAAAAAATTTCCGCTTTAGATATTAAAAGCCGAAAAAAATTAAAAGGTCTTGAAGCAGAACGCGCTGATATTTTCCCGGCAGGCATTGCAATTTTGCTGGAGCTAATTAGATATTTAGGATTAAGTAAATTAATTATCAGTGATGGCGGTATCCTGCTTGGTCTTTTAACCGCCTTTATGGAAAAGGAGTGTAATTTTTATGTTGAATCATCCAGTGCCAGAGGCCTATACCTTTGACGATCTCCTGCTTGTGCCTGCATTTTCTGAGGTGTTGCCTGCAGAGGTAGATATTTCTGCACCCTTGACTAAGACCATCAGGCTTAACATTCCGATCCTTAGTGCTGCAATGGACACTGTTACCGAGGCAGATACTGCTATAAGCCTAGCAAGGGAAGGCGGGATTGGAATCATACATAAAAATATGCCAGTCAGGCGTCAGGTCAAGGAGATAGAGAAAGTCAAGAAGTCTGAAAGTGGCATGATTATAGATCCTGTAACTGTCACGCCTAATCAGAAACTGTGGCAGGTGCAGGAGATAATGAAGGAGTTCAGGATCTCTGGAGTGCCTGTGGTTGAAGGTAAAAAGCTTGTTGGCATCATAACCAATAGAGACCTGCGTTTTGAGACCAATCTGGATCAAGAGGTCAAAAATGTTATGACCTCAAAGAATCTGGTGACCGCTCCTGTTGGTATCACTCTTGAGGAGTCTAAGGAGCTTCTTCATAAACATAGAATAGAAAAACTTCTGGTGGTGGATGAAAATGGTGACCTTTCAGGGCTGATAACCATAAAGGATATTGAAAAGATCAAAAAATATCCAAATGCCTGTAAGGACGAACTTGGAAGGCTTAGGGTAGGAGCTGCAATAGGCGTGGGGCCTGATAGGTTGGAGCATGCCGAGGCCCTTTTGTCCGCTGGAGTGGATGTGATAGTAGTGGATTCTGCCCATGGACATTCTGCCAATGTTGTTAATGCAGTAACCGATTTAAAGAAGCACTTCCCTGATCTTCAGGTGATAGCAGGTAATGTGGCTACTACTGAGGGAGCCGAGGCCCTTTTGTCCGCTGGGGCAGATGCCATAAAGGTAGGGGTAGGGCCAGGTTCGATATGTACTACCAGAATAGTTGCTGGGGTTGGAATGCCTCAGCTTACTGCAATCCACAACTGTGCGGTGGTGGCCAACAAGTACGACAGGACCGTAATAGCAGATGGTGGAATCAAGTTTTCAGGAGACCTGACAAAGGCGATAGGAGCAGGAGCCCACTGCGTAATGATTGGAAGTCTGCTGGCTGGTACAGATGAAAGCCCTGGTGAGCTTGAACTCTACAAGGGAAGACAATACAAGGTTTACAGAGGCATGGGTTCCCTAGGGGCAATGAAGGAGGGAAGTAAAGATCGATACTTCCAAGACGATGTAAAGGTTGTCTCAAAGCTTGTTCCTGAAGGAATTGAAGGCCGTGTGCCTTACAGGGGGCCTTTGGCTGCAACCATTTATCAGCTTATTGGCGGGTTGCGTGCAGGAATGGGGTATCTTGGTTGCGAAACCATTGAAAAGCTTAGGCAAAATGCAAAGTTTGTGAAGATTACCCCGGCCGGGCTAAGAGAAAGTCACGTTCACGACGTTATAATAACAAAGGAATCACCCAATTATTGGGTTGAAAGCTGAAGGTTACCTTGAAAAGTTGAAAAAAACAATCTGATTCTATGAGGTAGCCTTCAAAAAATTAGATTGATAAAGATTGCTAAATTAAAATATGAAGTACAAAAATAATCAGCAGAGCCTGCTAATAGTTGATGATAAGCAGGATATGCTGAAGCTCTTGAGGCAGGTTATAAGTTCAAAGCTGGACTGCCATGTGGATATAGCAAAGTCAGGTTTTGAGGCCATTGAACAGGTCAAGAAAAAGGACCATGATGTGGTCCTTACCGATATAAAAATGCCGGATCTTGATGGCCTTTCCCTTATGAAGGAGATTCTTGCCTTTGATCCAACCATATCTGTCATCATCATGACAGGTTATGCAACGGTTGAGGGGGCAGTAGAGGCTTTAAAGGAAGGCGCCCTCGACTTTTTTCAAAAACCCTTTGACAACGATATGGTGATACATGCAGTCAAAAAGGGCTTTGAACGCACCAACCTTTTGCGGGAAAACAGGCGGCTTCAAGAGCAGCTTCACTCTGTAGAAGAACAATATGGATTTGTTGGAAAGTCAGCAAAGCTCAAAAAGATTCTTGAGCTTATAGCCAGGGTTGCAGATACAGACGTAACCGTCCTGATACGTGGAGAGAGCGGTACTGGTAAAGAGGTGGCGGCAAGGGCACTTCATCAGATGAGTAAAAGGCGCAACAAGAAGATGATAACCGTCAATTGTCCAGCCCTGCCAGAACACATATTGGAAAGCGAGCTCTTTGGTTATGTAAAGGGGGCCTTTACTGGTGCAGATACAGATAAGGAAGGGCTTTTCCTGGCAGCCGATGGCTCAACCATACTTCTTGACGAAATTGCCGACATTCCACTTTCCATTCAGACTAAACTTTTACGAGTGCTTCAGGAGAAGGAGATTCGCCCTCTCGGTACTACCAAATCCATCAAGGTGGATGTGAGGGTTATAGCGTCAACAAATCAGGATCTTGAAAAGAAGATAGAGGAGGGGACCTTTAGGGAAGATCTTTTCTACAGGTTGAATGTGGTATCCATAACCATGCCATCTCTCAAGGAGATTGCAGAAGACATCCCACTTCTTGCCCAGAGTTTCCTTGAAAAATATTCAAAAGAGTATGGTAAAGAAGGCCTGGAGTTTGCCCCAGAAAGTATCAGGTGTCTGATGCAGCGCGAGTGGAAGGGCAATGTGAGGCAG
>JAMOUE010000084.1 GCA_027068235.1 Deltaproteobacteria bacterium
TTGAAAATGCGAGGATATCTACAGTTTCTGCCTTTGCACCAGCCCCATAAGGTCCAGCTGCAATGCTAACATCGGCACCAAGTTTAATAGAGGTGGATAGCAGGGCATCAAGTCCACTATCTGTCATTATCATAAGTATAATTTGCGAAGACTGGGCCCCTGCCTGTAGACCAAATGATATGGAACCCACCGTATAAAAGGCAGGCTGGCTCCATTTACCAGTATATTGATCCCTGGCAAGCAGCACCCCTGTGCCTCCCTCTGCTCCAAATATGAATGCTCCTTTTAGCAACTGAGGCACTATTAAAATCCCTTTGGCACTGGCCAAGTGGTTACGAAACCACGTCATATTCGGGTCAGCAACAAAGCTTTTAAACGTGATGGTAGCCCTATCAATCAGGGCCTGCTGTTTTTCATAACCAGCTGCATAACTAAACTGAGCAAAGAAAGTAACAACTATTACAAAAAAAATTATTTGCCGTATAATTCTGCCTCTTTTCATTACACTCCTCCCTTTTTTGGATTTTATCCGTAAAGCTAAAGGTTTATTATATAAAATAATATTCATTGTAAACAAAAAAACTTGACTGTCCAATTAATGTTTATTAGAAGGCTAACGTTTTTCGTGATACAGTGCTTGTAACATTGTTTTAAGATAACACACAAAAGAAAACAGAGGAGTACATCTCCAATGGATACTATAGAAGCCATCAGGACAAGAAAATCCGTCAGAAAATTCCTTAATAAACCCGTTGAAAAAGAAATAATCTATAAAATCCTTGATGCAGCCAGATGGGCCCCTTCAGGCGCTAATTGCCAGCCCTGGCGTGTGGAGATAGTCTCTGGCACGACCAAGGAAAAAATCACAAAGGCGATACTTGAAGCCAAAGCCAATAATGTGTCAGAGCCCCCAGATATAGAATACTATCCTAAAACATGGAAAAATCCTTACAAAGAAAGAAGATTCAAGTGTGGCCTTGCCCTCTATTCCGCCCTTGGCATTGAAAGAGGCGATACAACAGCAAGAAAGGAGGCGTGGTTTAGAAACTATGAATTTTTTGGCGCCCCCTTAGGCCTATTCCTATTTATGCCAAAGGCCCTTGGCACGGGTTTTCTAGTAGATATAGGAATATTCCTACAAACTGTTGTGTTGGCCTGCACCAATGAAGGCCTTGCCACCTGCATACAGGCCTCTTTGGCAGAATATCCCTCCATTATCAAAGAGATATTAAACGTACCTGAAGAATTTAGACTCGTTTGTGGACTATCTATAGGCTATGAAGACAAGGCTGCGCCTGTAAATCAGTTTCGAACCACAAGGATAGAAGTGGAAGACTTTACCAAGTGGCATGATTAGTGATTAGGGCCAGCCAGCCAAGACGTTGGCTTGCCCTAGCTTGATATGGCTAATCAGGCAGCCCTTAAACTCGATAGTGGAACCTTGGTGGCCACCTCTCTTTTTAGCATCTCTATTAAGATTATGGCGCGGTCCCTACCATCTATCGCCTTAAGAATACCTTCAATTATGGTCTGATTTGGGCCTTCCAAACGTACACGATCACCAGGTTGGAAACCGTACTTCTCTTTCATGCCAACCTGTATTATGCCAGACTCATTTGACCGTGCTATGAGTTCATTCATAAACCACTCTGGAACTGGTGGATAGTAATCACCAAATCTAACAGGGCCGGAGGCACCAAAGGTACTAGAGATAGTTACCCAGTTTCGCTCCTCTGGAGCCAAATGAAGGAAGAGATAACCAGGAAAAAGAGGCGAAAGCACCTCCTTTACCTTTCTGGCATGCCTTGTTATCCGTGTTGTAGTGGGTAAAAAAACCTCAAAGTTTTGATTTTCAAAATTCTTCTTGGCATAAAACTCTTTTCTAGGCTTGGTCTTGATGGCAAACCACTCTTTTTCCACAGCTTCTCCCCCCTCCGGTATCAGTGAAAAAACACCTCTACTCTATTAACATCTACAACGTCTACGGATCACACCAGTGAACCCTAAACGACACTAAACGACGACCAATATTAATGTGGAGCCGACACACCATCCTGAACTTCCCTTTTGGAAAACCAATTGGGCGGCTCCATCTCCTTAAGCTCAGAAAACAGATCCTTCATGTCGTCCCCTGTGACAAGGGCGGCACTTAGAACCTCATCCATATGTTCAACGCACAAGATATCCAAAGACTTTAGAATCTTTGGCTGAATCTCCTTTAGATCTTTCTCGTTGGCCTTAGGAATTATGCAGGTCTTTAAGTCCATACGGCGTGCTGCAAGCAACTTCTCCTTTAGACCTCCAATGGGAAGGACTCTGCCTCTAAGTGTGATTTCACCAGTCATTGCCAGATCGTGACGTACTGGTACCTTCAATAGTGCCGAAACCAAAGCAGTTGCTATAGTGATACCTGCTGAAGGCCCATCCTTGGGGATGGCTCCTTCTGGCACATGCACGTGGATATCGACCATCTTGTAAAAATCCCATGGAAGGCCAAGCTGATGAGCCCTTGCCCTGACGTAACTCATTGCCGCCTGGACAGACTCCTGCATAACGTCTCCAAGCTTTCCAGTAATGGTGAGCTTGCCCTTTCCCGGCATGACGGCAACCTCTATCTGCAACAAGGTGCCACCTGTCTCTGTCCAGGCAAGGCCATTTGCAACACCAATAAGGTCACTCTCCTCTGTCTGGGAGTGTCTGTATTTTGGAACTCCAAGATACTTATTTAGTGAAGATCTTGTTATCTTGATGACCTTCTTATCCTCTTTGGCTTTTGTTATCTCCCTGGCTGCCTTTCGGCAAAGGGCGGCAATACACCTTTCCAGGTTTCTCACACCAGCCTCACGAGTATATAGGTGTATTATATCCTCCAGTGCCTTTGGAGATATTTCCATCTGTTCCTTTGTAAGCCCATGTGCCTCAAGCTGCCTTGGGATCAGGTGGCGCCTGGCTATCTCCACCTTTTCCTCTTCTGTATAGCCAGGAAGCTCGATTATCTCCATCCTGTCCTGAAGAGGCAATGGGATAGTATGAAGGGCATTGGCCGTTGTGATAAACATTACCGATGAAAGATCATAATCCAGATCGAGGTAATGGTCGTTAAAGGCATAATTCTGTTCAGGGTCCAAGACCTCAAGAAGTGCAGAGGCTGGATCACCCCTGAAGTCAGAACTCATCTTATCCACTTCATCTAGACAAAATACAGGATTAATGGCCTTTGCCTTCTTCATGGACTGAATAATCTTACCTGGAAGCGCCCCTATGTAGGTACGCCTGTGGCCCCTGATTTCAGCCTCGTCTTTGACTCCACCAAGAGATAACCTTACAAAGTTGCGGTTAAGTGCCCTTGCTACAGACTTGGCAAGGGAGGTCTTACCAACACCAGGAGGTCCTACCAAGCAAAGAATAGGCCCTTTCATCTTCTTGGCGAGGCTTTTAACCGCCAGATATTCCAATATCCTTTCCTTTGGTTTTTCAAGACCATAGTGGTCCTGATCCAAAATCTTCTCGGCCCTTTCTATATCGTTGTTGTCTTTGGTACGCTCAAACCAAGGTAATGCGAGTATCCAGTCTATATAATTACGAACTACAGTAGCTTCAGCAGACATAGGAGCCATGAGCTTTAGTTTTTTAAGCTCATGCCGCACCTTGGCAGCGGCCTCCTTTGGAAGCCTCTTTCTCTTTATCTTTTTCTCAAGCTCCTTGAGTTCACTTTGGGCGTCATCCTTCTGGCCCATCTCCTTTTGAATCGCCCTGATTTGCTCATTGAGATAGTAATCCTTCTGATTCTTCTCCATCTGCTTCTTGACACGCTCTTTAATCCGCTGTTCCACCTTTGCTATCTGTGTCTCAGTGGACATAAAGGTATAGAGCTTTTCAAGGCGCTTAACAGGATTGAGGGCCTCAAGGATAGCCTGCTTAGCTGAAACCTTTAAAGAAACGTGCGAAGCAATAGAATCTGCAAGCCGTGAAGGATCATTAATGGAAGAGATGGAAACAGCCACCTCTGGCGGCACCTTTTTGTTAAGCTTACAATACTCATCAAAGGCAGATATGGTAAGCCTGCAAAGGGCGTCCACTTCTGGCCCAGAGACCTTTGGTTCTTCAAGGGTCTCTACCTCTACCAGGAAAAAGTTATCATCAGATATGAATTCCTTTATCTCGGCACGTCTTTTACCCTCAATAAGGGCCTTAACCGTACCGTCTGGCAGACGCAGAAGCTGCAGAATCGTCCCTATTGTACCAACTTTGTATATGTCCCTCCTGCCAGGCTCATCAACCTTTGCGTCCTTTTGGGCAGAAAGGAATATCTCCTGATTCTCTTCCATGGCCTTCTTTATGGCCTCCACAGACTTTTCTCGCCCTATAAAAAGAGGGGCCACCATCTGGGGAAACAGGACCATGTCTCGCAGTGGCAGAAGGGGAAGTATCAGGAGTTTGTCTTGTTTGTCCATAAAACCTCTATTTTTGCGTTTAAATTACGTATTTTTTTATACTTGTGATATTTTTGGCCTAAGAAGCCTCGGCCGTCTTATTTTCATATATAAGTATGGGTTCGGCCTTATTCAAGATGACCTCTTCACTAATTACACATTCTTTTACATCTTCCTTTGAAGGAAGGTCATACATGACATCGAGCATTGCGCGCTCAAGTATGGCTCTAAGGCCCCTTGCTCCAGTCTTACGCTTTATTGCCTCTCTTGCAATTGCCCTAACTGCCCCATCTGTAAAGTGAAGCTCGATATTATCCATGGCGAAAAGCTTTTGAAACTGGCGCACAAGGGCATTTTTGGGCTCTTGAAGGATGCGTATCAGATCGTCTTCGGTAAGCTCTTCCAAAGTTGCCACTACTGGAATCCTGCCAACAAGCTCTGGAATAAGACCAAATTTGATGAGATCCTCTGGTTCTAAGCTCCTCAATATCTCACTGTAGGTGAGCTCTCTTGCGCCTTGGACGTTTGCGCCAAAACCTATTGAGTACTTTCCCAACCTTGTCTTTATAATGGAGTCCAGCCCAACAAAGGCCCCTCCAACTATAAACAAGATGTTCGTTGTATCTATCTTGACGAATTCTTGCTGGGGATGCTTTCTGCCCCCTTTGGGTGGAACATTGGCAAGAGTGCCCTCTATTATCTTTAAAAGGGCCTGTTGCACACCTTCTCCTGAGACATCCCTTGTAATCGATGGGCTATCTGACTTTCTTGCAATCTTATCTATCTCGTCGATGTAGACGATTCCGCGGCTAGCCAGCTCCACATCGTAATCAGCAGCCTGCAAAAGATTGAGAATAATGTTTTCTACATCTTCACCTACGTATCCAGCCTCTGTAAGCGTTGTGGCATCCGCAATGGTAAAGGGCACATTCAAGATCTTGGCAAGGGTCTGGGCTAAAAGCGTCTTACCACTTCCAGTAGGGCCAATGAGCATGATGTTGCTCTTTTGAAGCTCTACGTCATCAATGGCAATATTGGACTCTATCCTTTTGTAATGGTTATGAACTGCAACAGAGAGTATCTTCTTTGCATGTTCTTGACCAATTACATACTGATCGAGAAGGGCCTTTATCTCAGCTGGCTTGAGTATAGCTGTGGAGCCTGACGATGTCTCATCACTGCCATCGTAGTCCTCTGCAATTATATCATTACAAAGATCTATGCACTCGTCACAAATGTAAACATTTGGACCAGCTATTAGCTTCCTTACCTCACCCTGTCCCTTTCCACAAAAGGAACAGCTTAGGTCTCCAACCTTATCAAAATCGTCATTCTTTCCTGGCATAACTAATTAATCCTCCTTGGAGGTCTCTGGCCTTTTTTCCAATATCTCATCTACCAGTCCATACTCCAATGCTTCCTTGCTACCCATGAAATAATCTCTTTCCGTATCAGTCTGAATCTTTTCAAGGGGTTGACCTGTATGTTTGGATAAGATCTCATTGAGCTTCTGTCTAAGCTTGAGAATCTCCTTGGCATGAATATCTATATCTGTTGCCTGCCCTTGGAAACCACCCATAGGCTGATGAATAAGTATCCTTGAATTTGGCAAAACATACCTTTTTCCAGGAGCTCCAGCCGCCAACAACAAAGCGCCCATAGAAGCAGCCTGCCCCAAACACAAGGTACTAACATCTGCCTTAATATACTGCATAGTGTCGTAAATGGCCAACCCTGCAGTTACCACCCCACCAGGGGAATTGATATACAGTGTAATGTCCCTCTTTGGATCTTCCGCTTCAAGGAAAAGGAGCTGGGCAATGATAAGGTTGGCCACCTCATCATTCACTGCCCCTCCAAGGAATATGATCCTTTCCTTGAGGAGACGAGAGTAAATATCAAAGGCACGTTCACCTCTTGGACTTTGTTCTATAACTATTGGAACCAATGGCATATTGAAAACCTCTTGCTAAAACTTCTTACTTTTTAGGCTACTTTTAAAAGATTGGCCTATTATGCAACAACTGCATTACACTCAAAAACTACTCTTACAAATGTTAATATTTAGTCTTTACTACTTTCTTCTTTTTCTTCGTCCTTGGGAGATTCGGATACATTCTCAGAGGCTTCTTCTTCCTCCTTGATTGTCACATTTTCCAAGATGTAATCCAATGTCTGCTTGGCCCTTAGCTTTGGCAAAACCGACTCAAAAACTGCTGCCTGGAACTGGGCCTTATCCACGTTCATTTCCTTGTAATGCTCATCGACATAATCATTGTATTTTTTCAGTTCTTCTGTAGGAATTTCCACTTTTTCTTGTTCGGCAATCTTATCAAGAAGAAGTTCTATCTTGACCTGACGAATGGCATCGTCTCTCATCTTCTCTCTTAGCCGTTCCTCATCTATTCCAGCCTGCTCCAGATTTACTCCCCTTTCATGCATGTGGCCTGCAATATTATCTATCATCTGGTCAAGCTTTTTCTCTATAAGACGTTCTGGCACAGGGAAATCAGCGTCTTCCAGCAATTTATCAAAGAGTTGGTTGCGAAGTACACTTTCTGCTGCCTCTTCCTTGTCCTTGAGGATGTGTTCCTTTAGCTTGTTTCTAAGGTCGTCTACAGTCTCAAGACCGATACCAAAACGCTTGGCAAATTCGTCATCAATCTCTGGCAGGTTACGTTTTTGAATATTCTTAAGTGTAACCTTATAGGTAACCGTCTTGCCTGCTACCAACTTATTCAAAGCATCATCAGGGTAAGAAACCTCTATCTCTCGCTCCTCACCCTTTTCCATGCCTATAAGCCCCTTTTCAAAGGTTTCATTGAAATTGCCCTTGCCAACCTCAACGAAGTAGTCTTCATTGGCAAGCTCTTCCACCTCTTCTCCATCTATAAAGGCAGTATAGTCAATTATTGCTATATCACCTTCCTTGAGCGGCCTCTGCTCATCTACGATTTCAACAGTGCCAAACTGGTTGCGCAGTGCCTCAAGTTGCTCATCTATTTCTTCATCGGTCACTTCTACCTTTGGCCTAACAAGTTCAAACTTTCTAAAATCAGGGACCTTGATCTCAGGTTCGATATCCATAAGTACAGAGTATTCAAAGGGCTTTCCAGGCTCAACATCAGAAGAAGAGTCGAGCTGGGGCTCCAAAAGCATGGTCACCTGACTCTGCTTGATGGCATCTCCAATGCTATTTTCAATAAGGGATTGAAGAACCTCAGATTTGATTTCTGCTCCATATTCACGCTCAATAATACTTCTTGGAACCTTTCCCTTTCTAAATCCAGGGATGGCAACACTTTTTTTCAGACGATTAATCGTTTGGTTGATATACTCATCTACTTTCTGGGCTGGTATCTCCACTTTGAGACGTTTTTGAACAGGACTTACATCTTCTACAGTGACTTTCATTTCCATGATACTAAAAACCTTTCCTGAATTTTTGTTATCTCTTCCTTGTTAATTGTCTTTATGTAAAAGGACCACAATCGGCCCCTTCTTCAGGCTGACCTTCTGGATATACGTTTTTCAACTGCAATAAACATACCTGAATTTCCCAGTTGGATCTTGTGAATTATGGAAGCCGAATCTAAAAGAATATCCTTCTGACACGACTCCAAGATCAGTGAAAACATCACCGGCAGGCATATAAAATCAATGGTGCGAGAGGGGAGAGTCGAACTCCCACGGCACAAGGCCGCTGGATCCTAAGTCCAGTGCGTCTACCAGTTCCGCCACTCTCGCACATCGTCATGAAAATCAGCCTGACGAAATTTAATAGAGGCGAAAAATGAAGTCAATGACAATAACCACTTGAACATAAATCAATCTAACTTATAAAATAACCGAAGAAATCGTTGCTGCAACAATTACAACCCACAAGATGTCAATGCCCTTGTAAAGGGCGTAAAAAGCCCCGATTCCAATAAGGGCCGCTGCCAGATTCCACTTAATAGCCATAAAAAAGCTTAAAAAAACAGCTAAAAGCAGACCAACAAACGATGCAAGCACCCCTTTCATGGCTTTTTTGAAAAAAGGAGCCTCTTTAAAACCATCATAAAATGGACTTGAAAACATAAGCATAAAAAGAGAAGGTGTAAAGATCGCCCATGAACACACTATTGCCCCAAGTAGTCCCTTAAGCATAAAGCCCACAAATGCGGCTGTTATTACAATAGGGCCAGGAGTCACCTGCCCTAAGGCTATTCCGTCCATAAACACTTCTTTTGGCAAAAAAGCCCGTTTTTCAACTATCTCGTGCAACATTAATGGCAAAGAGGCGTAACCCCCTCCGTAGGCAAAAAAATCTATCTTCATCATTAAAAGGCCAAGCCTGGCCAAAAATGGATCGGTGACAAAAAGCATCAAAATGACAACAATGGCAACCAGGGCAACAAAGCCTGCCCAGGCAATTATGCTCCTTACTTGAGGTGATTTGAGGGTATCATGAAAGGTCGGTCGGCTATCACTTTTGCCAACAATATCTCTGTAAAGGAATATGCCTCCAATAGCACATGCCCCTATTGCAACTATTGGACTGCCTTTTAAAAAAAGATATATGGCCGAAGCTGCCATTAGAAATATATCTTGCCAGCTCTTTATCATCTTTTTGCCAAAATCTAGCGTTGCATTGGCCACTATAGCCACTACCACAACCTTTAATCCCACAAAACATGAGACAACAAAAGAGATATTCATGGCCTTTTGGTAGGCCCATGCAAGTATCACCATCAGGATAAATGCTGGCAATGCAAACCCGGTAAACGAAACAATTGCCCCAAGCCCACCCCTTGCCTTTAGCCCTGCATAGGCTGCCGCCTGCATGGCTGTAGCACCTGGAATGGTCTGTACCAAGGCTATGCCTTGATCAAACTCTTTTGGATCAACCCATTTATATTTTTTGCAAGAAAGCTCTTTTATGTACCTGACCATTGCAGGCCCGCCAAAGGCAGTGAGTCCAAGGCGGAAAAAGGCCCAGAAGAGCCTTATGAATCCAGGAGGGCTGCCCATATCTGCCTAAGCTCCTTTGCCATAGCAATATCTTCTTCAGGAGGCCTGCCTCTGGTGGTGAGATATCCTCCAATGAGCATGGCATCTGCACCTGCCATAAAGGCCAAGGATTGGAGGTCTTTCAAGACCTTCTCCCTTCCCCCTGCAATACGAATGGCTGCGTGCGGCAACATTATCCGCCACATGGCAACCGTTCTGAAAATTTCTTCTAGCGCAATCCTTTTTTGGCCTTCAAGGGGAGTTCCAGCAATAGGAACAAGGATGTTTATGGGGCACGAATCAACCTCAAGCTCGGCAAGATCCCTTGCCATGAGGTAGCGATCATGCTCCGATTCTCCAAGCCCTATTATGCCACCAGCGCACACATCTAACCCTACACTCTTGGCATTTTTGATGGTCTTTACCCTCTCTTCATAGCTGTGAGTTGTACAAATCTTTGGAAAATATTCCTTTGAGGCCTCAAGGTTGTGATGATATCTGCTAAGGCCTGCCTCCTTGAGCAGTTTAAGATCATCCGCGCCCATTATGCCAAGGGATGCGCAGAGCCCTATATCAACCCGCCTTCTCAGCTCCTCTATATATCGCGCTATCTTTTCAACCAAAGATGACGATGGTCCTTTTCCACTAATTACGATACTAAACCTTTGAGCCCCTGAATTTCTGGCCTCTTCTGCTTCATAAAGAAGGGCATCAAGCTCCTTCAAATCATAAACAGGAGCCTTGGCACGTGCCCTTGCACTTTGGGCACAAAATGCACAATCTTCTGAACACGCACCACTTTTGGCATTTGTTATTGTGCAAAGGCCCATTTTCAAACCTCTATGCCCCAACTTGGCCTTTAGACCAAGCTCCATCAACTGCCATAGAGACAACCTTTTGAAATAAGAGTAATCTGGAAGTGACACACCCTCTTTAGTAGTAGCCAATTTAGTAACCAAGCTCCATTGACACCTCGTTGATTGTTGAGGCAGTTTGGTAAAGCAGGAATTCTATTTCTTCTTTTCTAGTACAAAGGGGCAAAAAGAGATAAATGACATCAGAAAGGGGCCTTAAGACAAGACCTTTTTCAAGCCCTCTCAAATAGACCTGCCATCCCACCCTCTTTGTAGAGTCAAATGGCCTTCTTGTCTCCTTGTCGGCAACCAGCTCAAAGGCTGCCACCATGCCTATTCCGCGTACATCGCCAACAATAGGAAGCTCCAAAAGCTGGAACTTTTCTTCTTGCAGAAAAGCACTTCTTTTAACCACACTACTCATCACATCTTCTTGCTCAAAGACATCAAGGCTTCCAAGGGCAGCCGCAGTACAGATGGGATTTGCCGTAAAGGTGTGGCCATGAAAAAAGGTCTTACCTTCACTGTAGTCTGCGTAAAATGCCTGAAATACCTCTTCACTTGTTACAGTAACAGCTAGGGGTAAGGTACCTCCTGTTATTCCCTTGGAAAGACACAGAAAATCAGGGCAAACATCTGCATGCTCCATGGCAAACATCTTTCCAGTACGCCCAAATCCAGTTGCCACTTCGTCAAAGATGAGATGAGCGCCTATCTTATCACAAAGCGATCTCAACTTTTTGATGTACTCTGGTGGGTAACACAACATCCCACCTGCCCCCATGAGGAGAGGCTCAACAACTATTGCGCACACGTTTTCTGCCCTCTGCATCACCTCTTCCTCCAGGATATGAAAACACTGGAGATCACAACTTCTTCCTGAACCAGGCTCATATTTGTCTTGTCCGGCTGGACAGCGATAACAATATGGCGCAGCAACTCGTAGGGAATCAAAGGTAAGTTTATCAAAAGGACCTTCAAAGGCAGGCACTCCACCAAGCCCCATAGTGCCTAGGGTATCGCCATGATAGCCATGCTCCAAAGAGACAAAAAGCTCCCTTTGCCCTATACCCTTGTTCTTCCAGTATTGGAATGACATCTTCAGCGCCACCTCCACGGCAGTAGAGCCATTATCGGAAAAAAAGAACTTTTCAAGGCCTTTGGGCAACAACTCATTTAGCCTATTGGCAAGGAGAATAGGGCCTTGGTGAGTGGTGCCAGCAAATTGAACCTGATCAAGCCTTCCAAGTTGACCTCGGATACTCTCCATTATTGTCGGATGGTTGTGACCATGGGTAATACACCACCAGGAAGATATCGTATCAAAATATCTCTTTCCATCATGGTCATAAAGGTAAACCCCTTTGGCCCTGTCCACAAAGAGAAGATCTCTTTTTTCAAAATCCTTCATCTGGGTATAAGGATGCCAGATGAGCTTTTTGTCCATTTCCATTAGGTCTTTTATATCCATTTTTCCTTATCCGTTATCACTTCTATTGCTTTTTGATATAATGGAAGCACCCTGAGGATTCATAGCCTCTGTATGTAGCCTTAAAGATATTATCCTCATTCCGTTGTAAAACCAACGGTTGCAACATCTAAATTGTTAAAGTTTTGACTGCATCTCCTTCAGATTCAAGAATAGAGGCAATATGGGGGTGACATGTAAAGAAAAGCACCTGCCGCTTTTTTGACAGCTCTGCCACTGCCTTTGCTGCAAGTCTCATCCTGTCTGGATCAAAGTTTACAAATATATCGTCCATCAAAACAGGAATCCTCTCATCTTTTGGCTCACAGGCAGAAATCACACCAAACCTCAAGCATAAATAGAGCTGTTCAGCTGTGCCGCGACTTAACTTATCTGGACTTACACGTCTGCCATCCCTACTCACAGCCACAAAACCCGCCTTTGCATCTGGCAATATCCGCATGTATCTACCCATTGTTATCCTTGAAAAGTGTCCTGAAGCCTCAGACAACACTGCCGGCTGATTTTCTCTTTCAAACTTTTCCCTCGCCCCTTTAAGAAGTGTCTTGGCAAGACTCAAAACCGACCATTTCACTGTAAGGGTTTTCAATTTCACACGTGTTGTTTCATATTCTAGAAGTAGATTTTGATGCTCTGTTGAATCCATAAGGCCCTCTAAAAGCTGAGCTGCCTCGGCTCTTTTTCTGTAAAGCTCATCTCTATAGGACAAAAGCTCAGTCTCCCTTCGCTCAAGCTCTCTGGCCTCGGCTTCAACCTGGTGCATGGTATTGCCAGAAAAAAGGGCTGAAACATCTTCTATATTTGGCTCCACTGCGAACCTTGATGAGAGCATAAGAAGAATCTCGTTAAAACGGCTCCGCTCTTGACAAAGTTGCTCCACCCTTTGAACAAGCTCATCAAGTCCCTGAAGAGAAGTAACCTGAAAGGTACTCAACAACCGCTCAAGCCCTTTTTGTGCAGTTGTCACCTTGTTTCTAAGTGTCTCTATCTCTTTGTCCAAAAGGGCCATCTTGGCCTTTAACTGTTCATGCCTTTCAGCTTTACCTGCTTCGTTCTCATAGAGTGACACAAGATGATCCACTACTTGAACAAGGCTCTCAAACTTGATTCCAAGATCGAGATCACCAATAAGAGTATGGATCTTTCTTCTTTCTCCATCTATCTGAATCTCAAGCCTGGAAATATCCTTTTCCAGCCGCTCTTTGTTTAAAAGTAACTTTTTTATCTCTTCAGCCCTTTGAAAGATCTCTAAAACACCCTCAATTCCTTTGATTCCGCCATCAAAAACGCCTGTCTTTTTAAGAAGTTGACGCCACTTCTTCTCCAAATCAGCCTTTTTTTCATTAATGGCCTCTAACTTGAGATCAATCTCATTTATTGCAGAATCAAGCTGACAAATCTCTTGGTCTATCTGTTCAATTTTATTGCTAAGGCCATGAAATTCTTCTATCTTTTTAGAAAGATACTTCAACCTATCTTTTATCTCAGAAAGCCCTTCTTCCACTCCTGCTGCTGCACCTTCTCCCTCTACATCTCCAAGATATGGAGTAAGCCTAGCAATTGTGTCTTCCAATAAACTACATCTTTGGGCCTTTTTTTCTTCCAGTCTGTAAAACTGGGCAAGGTGCAGCATGATATTGCCAAGTTTCTTTGAAAAAAGAGGAAATTCCTTTAGTTCAAGCCCTTTTGGCAGGGTGTGTTTTGAAAGAAGATCTTTCCACTTATTTTTAATCTCTAATGTCGACTGCTCCAGTTGTTTTATCTTGGCCTTTAAGTCATCAACAACCTGTTTTTTTTGTGACAAGAGAGTGTTTGTTTGATGTAATTCATCACGTAACCCTTGTCTTTTTTGCAACAGCCTAAGGCTATTTTGACTCTTTCTGATTATCCTGTTGAAATCTGAAGCTGCCTCAGCTTTATCAAGAGCTGTAAGTTCGGCTACTCGTGAAAGCTCTGTCCCTATCCTTTCAAGCTCATTTACAAGGGCCTTTTTCTGCACATCAATATTTTTCGCATCTTTGCTAACTGTTTCTTTTTCCCTAAAAAGCAACTCGCTCTTCTTCCGTGCCAAAACCCTTGTAATTGGAGCTGACATAAGAAAAAAGACGCCAAGTCCGCAAAGATATTTATCGTAAGGAAGATGAAGGCCATTCCATGAAGAAAGATATAAAAGAATCAAGCTACCACCTGCCAAATATAAAAAAATGCCTATCTTTTCAAGACGTTGCCAAAAGGTTATACCACTATCAAGCTCTCTAAGCCGTCTTCCAAACTTGTGTAGTTCAGAGTCATAGGCATTCAGTGTGGATTTTA
>JAMOUE010000085.1 GCA_027068235.1 Deltaproteobacteria bacterium
TTCCTCTCCTAATGTAGCTTCTGTATCTGAACAAAAGGTAGTTCGTACACCTCTTATGCTTTTAAGAAGCTCTTCCTGCCCCATATAGTTTGTAACCCTTTCCATATCTTCCAAGATAGAAGACATGGCAGAAACGGAACCATCACTTTTGGCACAAACCGACATCAACTGATGATACAAACTCTTGATCTCTTCTTGGAAGATGGTCAAAAGCTCGCTATCTTCCTCCTCTTCTTCATCAGCACCAGCAGCAACATCATTGCTTCTTTCACTTGCTGCAGAACAGGAATTATTTGAAGACGCTTGCCCTCTTGTTTCTCTTCCTTGCATATCTGACTGTTTCCCATGCAAAGAGTCTATTTCATTTATAAGCCATGAGGTATCAAGGGTTTCTTTTTGATTTTTTTCAATGTCACTTAAAAGTGTCCTAAACAAATCAACTGCCTTGAAAATAACGTCAAAGGTAGACTGATCTAAACTAGCCTCCCCTTGCCTTGCCATATCCATGATATTTTCGATCTTATGAGCAAGTTCTGCCATCTTTGAAAAGCCCATATAATTGGCAGCACCTTTGATACTGTGCATATTCCTGAAACAATCGTTCAAGATAGAACGGTCGTCAGGATGCTGTTCAAGAAGGAGCAAGTTAGGCTCGAACTCCTCAAGATTTTCCTGGACCTCAACCACGAAATCTTCCCACATCTCTTTGTCAAATCCTGCCATTTTACTTACTCCTGCACATTTTATTACTGAGAGACTTTTTTAGATGACATGAGCCGTCATTACAGGCCCAGACGGGCCGGAAAGCAATCCTCATTGTCATTGCAGAGGCAGCGCAACTGCTGTGAGCGATCTCCAACTACCCTGCTCCTTCAGTTGGGATTGCTTCGTCGGCGCATTCGCACCTCCTCGCAATGACAGCAATCACTTTGTCATCTCTTTTACGCTCCCAGTAATACGGATACCTTGTTATTACCTGAGAGTACTTTTTATGAACCAATCATTTCATTTGTGCTCTCTGTAATAATGAAAGCACCTTTCACCAGCGTACATCACAGTAGCTGTGCTAATTTCCTGAACTTATCAATATATCAAGAAGCCGCTGATGATCTTTTTTTTCTATAAAATCAAGCCCTCCAATACATTTAGCCTTATCAATGACCCCAGGATCTTTTACCAAACTCATAAACACTATACGGGCATCAGGATGGGCCTCTTTTATCATTCTGGCACCTTCAATACCGTCAACCCCTCGCATGGTCACATCCATTATCACAAGATCTGGTTTTAGGGCCTCGTATAACTCAAATCCCTCTAATCCATCTTTTGCCGTTCCCACCACCTGATGACCTGCATCCTTCAAAAGGGCCTTTAGGCGCTTTCTCATAAAACTTGAATCATCTACAATAAGAACCTTCACCCCTTCCTCCCGATTACAACTCTCCTTTTATCCATTTTGTAAGAAACGGGGCAATATCCTCAGGAGTCATAAAGTCTGTTGTCAATCCCATAGCATCAAGTTGCATTAAAGGAAGTGAAAGGAGACCACTTTCTGGTCTTTGGACTATGATCTTACCATCTGCTATGGCTACATGTTGAAGGCCTTGTGCTATTGAGATGTCAGCACCTGACAAAACAACAACTGCAAGGTTGTTCGAGAATATTGTAGCCAAGGATTCCAAGGCTTCCCCTATATCAAATTTACAATCTTCTTCAACACAATAGATTCCTGCCCCGGATTCATCCGATTTTATTTTCCATTTTCCACCAATATAAGAAAGCCATGCCTGATTACTAAGTAACGGGGCACAAGAACCAAGCTCATTTAAGGAAAAAGGACAATAGGGTTCCAAATAGTTTGCGATAGGAGCAACCAAAAATGGACACATTTCTTGATAAACCACAAGGCCGCACCTGTCTAAGAGATCGATGGAAGGAAGTATCTTCTGCAATTCCAAAAGTCCTCCATAGCCACCAACCACAACCACCATCTTGTCAGCTGGCATACCTGGGGAACGTCTTTTAGAGGCGGGTTTAGGATTTCGTGCCCTTCTAACATTTTTGATTTGGAACTTATCAGCATTCTTTACAATCTTACCCAACCTATTGGCAAAAAGATCCCAGGACTCTTCTCCTTTAGGTTTGGCAAGGAAATCCACTGCACCAAGCCTGAAAAACTCCATTATCTTTCCAGCTTGGCTCTCGTTAAAGGTACTTATCAGGACTACTGGAGCAGGAGATTTAATCATTATGTGTTTAAGAGCCACATCCCCTGCCATAACAGGCATGTTTATATCAAGTGTAACAAGGCTTGGAGTCGATTTGCTCAGATAATCCAAGGCCTCTCTGCCATTGGAAGCCTCGCCAACGATCTTGGCATCAAGCTTTTCTTGAAGGACTGTCCTCAGCCTAGAAACGAAAAACTTGGAATCATCAACTATTAGGACTTCTGGAGTTATAATACTCTTGTCTTTTCCCTTTGCCTTGCTTTCATCCTTTCTTCTAAGGGCCTCAATCAGAAGGAAATTCCATGGAGTCTCAACGGAGCGGATATCGGTCGTCCCTTCTAAAAACTTGAAAGTTCCTTGCTCCCAACAAAGAATTTCATAAAAGGCGTCTTCTCCACTCTTGTCGCCTGCCTCACAGTGTACTACTTCACCTTTGCTGAAGAATATCTGACCTGATTGGTGCCCAGCCAGAACTATCAACTGTCTGTCTTTACTCTCAAGACAGGCTAATTGAATCAAGTCAGCGAGATTCACCCCTGCCATAAAGCCGCTGAAGCCCTTGGTTTCCGCAGACTCTTGACAGGACGCACCACACGCTGTGCTGTTTATAGGAGATGATGATGTAAAATCCAATTCTGTCATAGCAACCAATCATTAATGAAGTTAGACAGCTCATAAGGCTCTGCCGAATCCGCTCCAAACTTTTCGATAACCAGACCGGGATTGTAGGGTGCAAGACAACAGGCTAGATCCTGAGCAACAACTCTGCCTTTATTCCTCACAACCTCTTTCACGCCGGTCATACCATGAGAACTATCTCCTGACACAAAGACCGATAGAAGACCTTCGCCCAAAAGCTCACTGGCCGACAACAAAGTCAAATCAATGGCCCCTTCTTTTGAAGACTTTATTGGTCTTTTTCTAACGGTCATCTCCCAGACATTTCCTGCCTTCTCAAAATGTGCTGCATGGTCTGCAGGTATGAAATATATGTTGCCAGATCGAAGCTCTACCTTTTCTGTAACCAAAGAAAGGTAGGGTAAACAGTATGGCCTCAAATAATCGACAAAAGCAGCCAAATTTTCCTTACTAACCTCCAACGAAACGATTACAGGGCCTTTGGACAAACTTTTGAGAAAAGGGGCAATAGCCAGTATTGACGAATATCCACCTGTCGAGCCATAAATAAGGCAAAGTCTATCTAGATTTTCAGCATGGCAATGCAACTTAGCAGCCCTTAAAG
>JAMOUE010000086.1 GCA_027068235.1 Deltaproteobacteria bacterium
GATTGACCGGACTTTCTGAACGGGGCGAAAACTCTGGAGAAAAAATTTCAATACTCATTTGGGAATGATTGATTGACCGGAATTTTTGAACGGGATGGAAACTCGCCTCTACCCTTTGCTAAACAACTTTTTGTCTGAATCCCGTTTCTTTTTTACTTCTAATAAATCAATCTGATATTGATCTTTATGATTTAATATGCTAAAAAATATTTTAACGATCTTCTCATTTTGAGGTGGGTTTAAAGAAATTTTGGCCATTACTTCTGCTTATTTTGCTCTTGCTTAACTTAATTACATTTTATGAGCCAATATGGAACGGTTAAGCCTTGAAAAGTTGCTTTCAGATGCCAACCTGTTTGAAGCATGGTCCAAGGTTAAGGCTAATAAGGGCGGTGCGGGCATTGATGGGGAAACAATAGAAAAATTTTCATATAACCTTGTCAGCAACCTGCACCAATTGAAAGATGAAGTTCTTGCCCAAAAATACACTCCGCGTCCCCTTTTAGTGGTTCGCATCCCCAAAAAAGCAGGAGGAATGCGCACGCTGGCCATTCCTGCCGTAAGAGACAGAGTTCTTCAAACAGCGGTAGCCTTGGCTCTGTATCCTGTTTTTGAGGCAGAATTTGAGGATTGCTCCTTTGCCTACCGTAAAAACCGATCTGTTGACAAAGCAATAGAGCGGATAGTGCATTTTAGGAATCAGGGTTACAACTGGGTGGTGGATGCAGACATAGAGGCCTTCTTTGACAGCGTTGACAGGAAAATTCTTTTGAAGGAGCTAACAAGGCTTATCAAAGACCCTGGCATACTTCACCTTATTGACCTATGGCTGAAAAATGAAGCTGTTGAGCAAAATATCCGCTACTGTTTTTTCAAAGGCATTCCCCAGGGTTCTCCCCTCTCTCCCTTACTTGCCAACCTGTACCTGGATACCCTTGATGAAGAGCTTCTGGATAAAAACCTTAAACTGGTGCGTTTTGCTGATGACTTTATCATTCTTGCAAAAAACAGGGATTCTGCGCAAGAAGCCTTGGAAATTACTGAGGATGTTCTGGAGGCCCTGAAACTTGAGCTTCATAAGGGGAAAACAAGGCTTGTAAGTTTCGCCCAGGGCTTCAGGTTTCTGGGTGTACAGTTCATAAGATCCCTGGCCTTTAAGCTTTCGAAAAAATCCAAGGAGAAAACGCAGGCCATCCAAGACACCACTTGCCCAAAGGGAGTAATGGAACAGGCATTTAAAGAAGTGGGAATCCTGCCGAATCACTCAAAAAAGCCAGAGGAAACCTTTGATCAGCTATCCCTCCATCCTGATGAGCTTCAGGAAACCATTCCATCAGGCCATAATCCACGCCTTCGCACCCTTTATCTGTTCAGGCATGACTATATCCTTTGCAAAGAGTCTGAACGCTTTGTCATAAAGCAAAAAGGCAAGGTGATACAGGAAATACCAGCCATAAAGATTGATCAGATAATGGTCTTTGGAAATGGCCAAATAACCACTCAGGCCATGCACTTTTGCCTTAGAGAAAGGATTCCCATATTTCTTCTTTCAGGACACGGACGCTTTTATGGCGTTATAGATTCCTTTGATACTGAACCAATACTGCTCCACCGTGACCAGTTTAGAAGGGCCTCAGACCCTGACTTTTGTCTGAGCATTGCCAAGGCCTTTGTAAAAGGCAAAATTGCTAATTGCAAAACAGTGCTTTTAAGATATGCCAGAAAAAGATTTGCCCCAGAGCTGAAGGCAGGTGCAATGAAGCTAAAATCCAGCCTTGCCAGGATATCAAATGCAAAAAGCCTTGATGAACTTAGGGGTATTGAGGGAAATGCTGCCAAGGCATATTTTTCAGCCATTGCCAATACAATTGGACAAGAATGGAACTTTAAAACCAGGCAGCGCCAGCCTCCTCCTGACCCTGTAAACTCTTTGCTTTCATATGGTTATACTCTACTTTTTTATAATGTTTACAGTTTGTTAAGGGCAAGAGGCCTTAATCCCCACGTGGGATTCCTGCACCCTATGAGACGCGGGCACCCGGCTTTGGTATCAGATGTCATGGAGGAATTCAGGGCAATAGTTGTGGATGTTGTAGTTTTGAACCTGGTATTAAACAACAGAATTAACCTACAGGAATTTTCTTGCTCAGGCTTCAAAGGATGCCTTCTTAGCAAAGAGGCCAGAAAAAAGTTTATAAGGGCCTTTGAAAACAAACTCAACTCAAGCTTGAAACATCCTATTTCCGGTTTGAACCTGGATTACAGACGGTGCATAGAATATCAGGCCCGTCACCTGGCAAGAACTATTAGAGGTCTGGAACCAAAGTACAACCCTCTGATTTTAAAATAATTTTCTTATGAAGCTGTGGATAGTAGCCTACGACATTAGCGACACAAAGATAAGAAACCGTGTTGCCAGCATATTAAAAAATCATGGCCAGCGGATCCAGTACAGTGTATTTGAGTGCTGGCTCACTCCCACTCAGATTAAGAGTTTACGGGCTCAAATAAAAGATGTAATTGGGCCAGATGATCAGGTTAGATGGTATCCCCTTTGTTCCTGGTGCGCCACTAAAACAACCTGGCAAGGAAGGGGAAACTCCCCTGAAGACCCAAAATATTCCTTGGTTTAGATATGGATGAAAGAGCTCATTTATTCATGATATGCTTTGACATAAGGGATGAAAAACGTTTAAAAAAGGTCTCTGATACTCTGGAAAACTATGGATGCAGGGTGCAAAGGAGCGTATTTGAGTGCCACCTTGAAAATGATGAACTGGCTAGCCTCAAGGCCAAGGTGAAAAGAGTTATTGAACCAAATGAAGATCAAGTCAGATATTATGTTCTTTGTCCGAGGGATATGAAAAAAATTCTAATAGATGGACCAGGTATTGTGACCCCCAACCCAGATTTTCTAATGGTCTAGAAAGCTCAAGACATAAAAGGATGAGAAACATGACAGATCAGAGCAGTACCCTTGATGATGCATATTTTGACCGTAACCAGGCTGTTATGGCCCTTGGCAGGCTGGCTCAAAAGCTTGGCTATAAGGTGGGGCTTAAGGTTGACCCCAATGAACCAGATTGGCCTGTTCTTATGATTGATCTGCCCACAGGCCAAGTGGGATGGCACCTGCCAAAGGATGAAATAGTTGGCCAATGGCCAAAATATGAGGGCGAATGGGATGGACACTCCCTGGAAGAGAAACGGAAACGGCTAGCAGAATTCATCAATCTGAATTTTTAGAGATGCCCTTTAGTTATTGCAGCCAGTCCAACCTTACCCACTCAACAATCATTTTTTCTTCTTTTTAAGAAAAGGTATCAATCCTAATCCAGAGCCAAAAAGAAGTGCCGTTGCAGGTATTGGTACAGGGTTTGGATTATCGGACAAAATCACTACTCCTGTACTATAATTTGACGAATTGATATAGTTTCCTACTATATCTCCATTATTATTTATTCCTA
>JAMOUE010000087.1 GCA_027068235.1 Deltaproteobacteria bacterium
AGGGGATGGTTGTCAGATGTAGGTAAACAGGAGCAACTACTTGAAGGTATCATGGTTGCCCTGGTGATTGGTGTCATCTTGGGGGGAAGGCTTGGTTACGTATTGTTTTACAACCTGCCATATTTTTTGAAGCATCCACTAGAAATATTTGCTACTTGGCATGGTGGAATGTCATTTCATGGAGGAGTTGTGGGGGCCGCATTGGCAGGCTGGATTTACTGTAGACGGCACAAGACCGATTTTTTTCTCTGGGCCGACCGTTTTGCTGTAACAGCCCCTATAGGTCTTGGTTTTGGAAGGATTGGCAACTTTATTAATGGTGAGCTTTATGGCAGACCAACAGATGTCCCTTGGGCCATGATATTCCCTGATGGCGGTTTTGTCCCAAGGCATCCGTCCCAGCTTTATGAGGCCTTTTTTGAAGGCCCTGTACTTTTTGCCATACTTTGGCCTTTGAGGAAACGGTTATGGCCTAGTGGGTTTAAAATGGCCATTTTCTTCATATGTTACGGGACAATCCGATTTTGCATGGAATTTTTTAGAGAACCAGATCCTCAGCTTGGTTTTATTGCATTTGGCTGGCTAACCATGGGGCAACTTTTGAGTATCTTTTTGATATTATTGGGAATTGCACTTTTCTTTGTCAGAAAGGGAGCGCAGCAGGAGGTTGAAAAAGATGTTATTGGTTGATGCACAAACTATGCAGGCAATGGATGCCCACACCATTAATGAGATAGGTATTCCTGGCCTTATACTTATGGAAAATGCAGGTCTTGGCTGTGCTAGGATTATACTTGATGAGTTTGCAACTCTGTTAGAAAAGGGATGCTTAGTCGTGGTAGGGCCTGGCAATAATGGTGGAGATGGTTTTGTCATTGCTAGACATCTATTTCAAAAGGGTAAAAAAGTCAGGATATTAAGCCTTGCTCCACTGGATAAGTTCAAAGGAGATGCCCTTGTAAATCTAAAGGCATGTCAGGGACTTGGGATAAACATCAAGGAGGTCCTTGAGGAAGAGCATCTGGAAGAGTATCAAGCCCTTTTCAATGAAGTTGGAGTTGTGGTGGATGCCTTGTTTGGCACGGGTTTGAGCCGGGCTTTGGAAGGAAGATTCAAAAGGGCTGTAGAATTCATAAACGATTCAGGCGCCAAGGTCTTGTCTGTGGATATAGCATCTGGTCTTAGTGCAGATACAGGTAAAATACTTGGGGAGGCAGTAAAGGCCCATGTAACAGGTACAATGGCAATAGCCAAGGTAGGACATGTAAACTGGCCTGGCATTCTACATACAGGGAAACTCCATATTATAGATATTGGAATCCCACAATTTGTTTTAGATAATGCCCCAGGGGACTATGAATATTTTGATGAAGACCTGATGAAGATCACCTTCAAACCTAGGCCCATTGATGGTCATAAGGGGACATTTGGGCATTTGGTGATATTTGGCGGTTCTAGGGGTAAAACAGGGGCTGCATGTCTGGCAGCCCATGGAGCACTTAGGGCAGGTGCAGGTCTTGTAACAGTTGCTTCTGTAAGGAGTTCTCAGTTTGTGATCTCTCAAAAGCTTACAGAGGCCATGACAGAAGGGCTTCCTGAAAGCCCTGATGGACAGATATCTTCAGATGCCATTGAGCCGGCTCTTGAGCTATTGGAGGGGAAAAGGGCTGCATGTATAGGGCCAGGGCTTGGTGTTACCAAGGATGCTGTAGTGTTTAGCCAAAAGATGGCTGTTTACGCTAAGGTACCACTGGTGATGGATGCGGATGCCCTTACAGCCATTTCTAAGTGTACAGAAATCCTTAAAGAGTCAAAGGGGCCAAGGGTACTTACACCTCATCCTGGAGAGATGGCCAGGCTTTTAGGAAAAGAAGTAAGAGAGATCCAGCAAGACAGAATAGGTGTGGCCAAAGGCCTTGCTGAAGATACTGGTGCAGTAGTGGTGCTTAAAGGGCTATCAACTGTTGTAGCTTCTCCAGATAGTTTAATCTCCATTAATTCGTCTGGAAACTCTGGAATGGGGACAGGTGGCATGGGAGATACCCTTACAGGGATAATAGGAGCACTGTTAGCCCAAGGATACAGCCCGTGGGATGCTGCTAGACTGGGTGTATTTGTCCATGGCAGGGCTGCAGATATCACTAGTAAGATCAAGGGGCCTTTTGGATATACTGCCAGGGAGGCAGCAGACCAGATACCAAGATTGTGGTCAACAGTTGCCTGTTAAGGGAGTCGAGCATTGGCAACTATAAAAGAGAACAAGGCCTTCTGGGATGGCGATTACGATTGGATGGAGGAGGGACACGAGTGGTCGAGGGCATGGGGTGGTGCGGACATGCAGTGGCATGGCACCATTATGCCGCGCCTTCATAGATACGTGCCTGTCAATACAGTCCTTGAAATAGCGCCAGGTTTTGGCAGATGGACAAATTACTTAAAGGACTTGTGTAATCGTCTTATACTTGTTGATTTGTCAAAAAAATGTATTGATGGCTGCCGAAAAAAGTTTAGTGCATACAGCAACATAGAATATCATGTCAATGACGGCTCTAGCCTTGCAATGGTTCCTGACGAAGAGGTGGATCTGGTATTCAGCTTTGATTCCTTAGTACATGCAGAAAGGGATGTAATGGAGTCTTATGTCAAACAAATAGCACAAAAACTCAGTAAGGACGGTGTGGCCTTTATTCATCACTCCAATATCGGGGAATATAAGAGTTATTATAGGTTTTGGGAAAGTACGTTATGGCCCAAAAGTATCATTGAGTGGTTTAAAGAAAAGAATTGGATAGAGCCTTATGATCACTGGAGGGCCTTTTCCATGACAGGTAGGTTGATGGAGAAGATGATTAAAGATGCAGGGCTTTTTTGTATGACTCAGGAATATATCAACTGGGGAACAAAACCTAACCATCTTATAGACTGCATAACAGTGTTTTCAAAAAGGGGTTCAAAATGGGAGGGGAATACAAGACGGCTTTATAACAGAAATTTTATGAAGGAGGCTGGGCTAATTTCAGAACTTTCTAAACTGTATGGCGTTGGAGCTGGTAAGAAAAGGGGGTGAGGCTACATGGGAACAGGGGCTGGATTTTTGAGAGTTTAAACAAGGTTAGCACTTTTGTTTTTTTATCTATCCAGTTCTATAATTTGTTTCCTTAGATAAAAAAGTAGAAACAGGCCTGGTAACGCAGTGAGAAAGGTGACGAAAAAGAATGTTGTCCAGCCCAGGGCATCTACCAAAAAACCAGATGGTGGCCCTACAAAGACCCTGCCAATAGATGCTAATGCAGAGAGAAGGGCATACTGAGTGGCGCTGAATTGCACGTTGCAAAGGGCCATTAGGAGTGATACAAAGGCGGCGGTTCCCATTCCGCCACAGATGTTTTCAAGGCCAACTGCAAAGATCATCATCAGATAGTTTTTCCCTACCATTGCAAGGGCCATGAATGCCAGATTTGATAT